>NZ_LRPD01000046.1:0-60702 GCF_001605865.1 Acinetobacter sp. NRRL B-65365
ATTGAAATAGTATGCTTAATTTATTGTAATTTTAAAATAATAAGCGCTGATACAGAATCAAAGCCACAACAATGCCAGACCGATGTACAACTACATTTTTATAACTCAAATAAGCTATTTTATGAAAATAAAATTAATTTAAATTGAAGTGTATATAAATAATTAAATAACGCATGCTGGAGAGCATCATGAATAAAATCTGGAAAGTTATCATTCCCATCAGCTTTGCTTTATGCAGCAGCCTTTCCTTTGCTGCAACATGTAATAGCGCCATCGATAACAATACGCTCAGCGATCTTACCATTCCAGCTGGCGCCACCTGTACTATGAATAACTCCTCCATTGAAGGAGATGTAAATATTCAGAAAGATGCCAGCCTGATTCTAAATAGCTCCTCCATTCAAGGTAGCATACAGGCCAACCAAGCCAAAGCAGTACGCTTAATTAATTCAAGCGTAAGTGGTGATGTCCATGCCGCACAGGCAGCAACCATGATTCATTTAGAAAAATCGGTTATTTCTGGTGATGTCCATTGCTCGGCATCAACTCGACTGCAAACAAATCAAAGTAGCATTGAAGGACAAAAAACTGGTAAATGTCGCTAATTCTTTGATCCTGCCAGATCATTTAAAACAAAACCCAAATAAAAATCTATTTGGGTTTTATTGAATACAATCATTGTTCGGGCATTTAATCTACTCGTACATTACTTGCCTAAAAACTGCTTTATATTCAAAACATTTTTCTCACCACGCCAAATCCATTTTAACTGGCTATCGGCAAAATCATCTCCCTCAAACCAGACAAATAAACCTTCCATCATTTCTGGCCAATCTGTTTGCTCAATTTGGTTTTTACCTGAAATCACGGCAATGATTGCAGCAAGAATCGTGTCATGACTGACCGCCAGACTCAGACCATTTTGTTGGGTTGGATGGGTATGGTAAAGCAGCTCCAATACATCAAATACACCTGTGATCGGATGTTTCATACCAGGCAGCGCATTATTCACAAAACTATTAATAAAGCCTAAAGCGCCCTGCTTACGAAAATAGGGAGCGGCCTGTTGAATATCCAGCACAAAACTGCCTGGCTCAACCAATAAGCGCTGTTCCACAATTTCAATACGATGCGTATTCACAGCCTTACGTGTCTGATCTGCACCTTCAATCATTAAGGCTGCGGTATCGACACAACGTTGAATTGGACTTGAAATACAATGCTGAATCGCCCGATCACTATGTTGGCTTAAGTATTCACCCCAAGCATAGGCCAGATCACGTCCTGGTTCTGTCAATTGCAGATCATAACCCGCCAAGCCCTGCCCATTCACCAGCTCACGTAGAGAATGTCGAGTAAACAAGGTTACAGGTGTTGAAGCATCAGGTAATAAATCAATTGCTTCAAGCATACTTTTCGGCAATAAATGCAGCGCCATATTCACACACAAGTTCGGATTTACCCCACTATAGCATGAGCTGAATGACTCTCAATCCAAAATGCCAGAAAGCGCCAAGGCCTCATAAGCAATTTTTTTGCAATGCTGATCTCGAAATGCGATAAAACCGCCATTTAAAACCGTTTCACGCTGATTATATAAAAAAGGTTTCTTATCCAAGGTCAACAAACCACCGCCAATGCTTTCCAGTAAAGCCTGCCCTGAACTGGTATCCCATTCTGAAGTAGGATGGAATCGAGGATAAATATCAATTTCACCTTCCAGCATCATACAAAATTTATAGGCGCTGCCCGCTTCGCGTCGCTCTATCGCACGATGTTGCAAGATCGGCTCAATAAAGTTTTTATATTTGGGATTTTTGCTGTTATGACTCAGACCAATTTGTAATGGTGCAGAAAAATCATGTTCTTCAATCTGGTACTGAAACCATTCTTGTCGACTAAAACTATATTTATAAGGCAGTTCCGAAGTATAGCCAATGTACATCACCTGCTCGCAAGGCACAGCAATGATCGCAAATGTGGTTCGATCACCCTCAATCAAGCTGAGATTAATCGTAAATTCATCTCGTTCATGAATAAACTCCTTGGTGCCATCCAAAGGATCCAACATCCAGCAACGCTGCCAAGCTGTTCGCGCAGAATAATCGCTCTCTTCCGACAACACCGGCAACTGCGGAGTGACAGTCGCTAAATGCTTCAATAAGAAATGGTTAACTTTGAGATCGGCCTGTGTTACTGGTGAATCATCACTTTTTTCCTGAATATTAAACTCGCACCCAGCACAATAACTTTGGTATTCTTCCAGCAATATTTGACTAGCCTGCGCCATGATGGGAACAAGTTGTGAAATTAACTGATCTTGTGGGGCAAGCGTTTTAATAAACATAGACCAACCTTATGTCATATTCAGATTTACAGCAGCAGCCGATTGCCATGTTCGACATGGATGGCACATTACTCGATTTAGCATTTGACGACTTTATCTGGAATCACTGTTTGCCTGAGCGGCACGCTCAAGTTCACCAATGCAGTCTGGAACAAAGCCAACAAACACTATTTCAATTTTACCAACAACATAAGCATACACTATCTTGGTATTCTTCGGCGCACTGGACGGCTAAAGTCGGAGTCGATGTATTAAAACTTCAGTACGAGCATCGCGACAAAATCGGCCCGCGTGCTGGCTGCCATCAATTGTTAGAACAACTTAAAGCCAAAGGTTATCGTTGCTGGTTACTGACCAATGCAGATCGTGCAGGCCTGCAATTGAAGCTTGAAAATGTGGAACTTAGCCCCTATTTTGAACTTATGATCAGTAGTGAAGAACTTGGGCACGCCAAAGAAGAAACTGCTTTTTGGCAAAAACTTCAGCAACTGCATCCATTTGATCCAGCACAGGCTGTATTTATTGACGATACCGTTGCCGTACTCAAAAGTGCAGAAGATTTCGGTATTACCCAGCTGTTTAGTATTTTACAGCCTTCAAGCAGTAAAGCTGCCAGAGCGGCAACCGAATTACCCTATCCTGCCCTTGATCACTTAACTGAACTTTTTGATTATCTTGAAACCAACCTACAGGTAACAGATGCCAAGACAGCATGAACCAGAAAGCATGGAAGCCATGCGTATTGATAAATGGCTTTGGGCTGCACGTTTTTTTAAAACACGCTCAATTGCCAAAGCTGCGATAGAAGGCGGTAAAGTCCACCACAATAATGATCGTGTTAAGGTCTCCAGAGACGTGCGTATTGGTATGGAACTGACCATCCAGCAAGGTTTTGAGAAAAAGACCGTGGTTGTGAAGGCGCTTTCAGCCGTACGTGGTGGTGCGCCAGCTGCACAACTTCTGTATGAAGAAACAGCTGAAAGTATTGCTCGTCGAGAGTTGCATGCATCACAACGAAAAATGCATAATCTAGCCCGACCAGATCATCGACCAAGCAAAAAAGATCGTCGTGATATCAATCGTTTTAAACAGGAAAATGTTCAATCATGGTCTTATCATGATGAATAAAATTTTCTAATTTTGGGTGCGTCATCTTGTGTCGCATAGACAGAGATCAGATGTAGAATAAACAATGAGAATCTGCCACTATACTCAAGTCCCAACAAGTTGAGATTCAATACATCCACTTGGGTTAGTCGTTAAGAAATAAAGTTTTGAGGTTTTGAGATGGATGATAATAAAAGCAAGGCGTTACAAGCTGCGTTAAGCCAGATTGAAAAACAATTTGGTAAAAATACAGTCATGCGCTTAGGTGATAACACTGTACAGGCAGTTGAAGCTGTTTCTACAGGTTCTTTAACACTAGATATCGCATTAGGGATTGGCGGATTACCTAAAGGCCGTATCATCGAGATTTACGGTCCAGAATCATCAGGTAAAACGACCATGACATTGCAAGCCATTGCGCAATGTCAGAAAAATGGCGGTACATGTGCATTTATCGATGCGGAACACGCATTAGATCCAGAATACGCACGTAAGCTTGGTGTGGATATTGATAACCTGTTGGTATCACAGCCCGATCACGGTGAACAAGCGCTAGAAATCGCAGATATGCTGGTACGCTCAGGTGCAATTGACCTGATCGTTGTCGACTCTGTTGCTGCGTTAACCCCTAAAGCCGAAATTGAAGGCGAAATGGGTGATTCACATATGGGTCTACAAGCACGTTTAATGAGTCAGGCATTACGTAAAATCACAGGTAATGCAAAGCGTTCTAACTGTATGGTGATCTTCATTAACCAGATCCGTATGAAGATTGGTGTGATGTTTGGTAGCCCAGAAACCACGACTGGTGGTAACGCACTTAAATTCTATGCGTCTGTACGTCTAGATATCCGTCGTATTGGTGCAGTGAAAGAAGGCGATGAGATTACTGGTAACGAAACTCGCGTTAAAGTCGTAAAAAATAAAATGGCACCTCCTTTTAAAGAAGCAGTGTTCCAGATTATGTACGGCAAAGGTACCAATCAGCTAGGTGAAGTGGTTGATCTTGCAGTTCAGCAAGATATCGTACAAAAAGCGGGTGCATGGTATTCATATCAAGGCAACAAAATTGGCCAAGGTAAAAACAATGTGATTCGTCATTTTGAAGAGAATCCAGCCATGGCTCAAGAGATTGAAAAACAGATTCGTGAGCAACTTCTAACTAAAAATAATGTTGAAGCTGCCCAAACTGAAGATGAAGAAGAACCAGACTTTTTAGAAAGTTAAGCTAAAACGCCCTTCGGGGCGTTTTTCTTTCATGAGGAAATCGATTTTGTTTAATAACGAAAAAACAGAGAAACCCAAAACCCTGACGGGAACAAGACTACGCTCTTATGCCTTTGCCCTGCTCACACGTCGTGACTATTCGCAGGCAGAACTGATTGCCAAGCTGAATCAATATGCGATCAATCCAGAAGAAGTCGATAAACTGGTAGAAGAACTAGCGCAGAACAACTATCAAAGTGACCAGCGTGTGGCTGAGCTAACTTTGGCGAGTCAACTAAGAAAAGGTAAAGGCCTACAACGCATTAAGCAGGCATTAAAAGCCAAGCAGCTAGATGCAGAATTGATTACAGAGGAATTACAAGAGGTCGACTGGCTTGATCAGGCTTATCAACTGAAAATAAAGAAATTTGGAGAAGAAGTCGCAACAGATCCGAAAATCAAGGCAAGACAAATCCGGTTTTTACAATACCGTGGCTTTGATATGGGTGTGATTATGAAAGCGATTGCTCGAACGAGCGGAGAAGAATAAATGGTGGCAGCCCTACCAGCATGACTTCGGCACATCATAGTTCTACTACCGTTGCTACCTTCCGGTCCTGGCGGGGTTCGTAGAGTACAATTGCGAAGCTACCAGCAGGGCTACCATTGCCTGACAAAGTATAGAGATTTTTGCCCGAGTTGCAAGACTTGTCTCTGTTTTTCAGTGAGTTTTTAGCTCAACTGCCTAATTCATCATCAACCAGTCTGTATTTGTTATCTTTTTACTTTCAATATGTGCAAACATTCAACAAGAACAGATTAATTTCTTCAAAAGTGCTTGAAGATTGTAAATGCTTATTGCATTTAAATGAGTTGCTGTTTTAATGGCTAAATCAAAAATCTATATCTGGTGTGTTGCAAGTAAACAGTGAAGACTTGTTCGGCCACAGCTTTATATTTCAACTTATGGATGAATTTTTATGCTAAAAAAGCATTCCGTACTTTTTATTGCCCTGCTGAGCAGTGCGCATTTATATGCCAATGTTCCCATTGAATCTCGCGCTTTAAGCCAACAACAAGCCAATAATGTTGTTGCAGGTACACCAAGCTTAAACTGGGAAATCATGCAAAAGAACCAGAAGCTTGAAGAGGAAATCCGCAAGTTACGTGGTCAGCTTGAAGAACATGACAATGCAATTGAGCAATTAAAAAAAGAACTGACCAACCGCTATACCGATCTGGATCAACGCTTAGAGCTACTTTCGCAAAAAATTGATCCGCCTGAGGATAATCCTGAAGCACAAGATGCCTCTGCTGCAACAGCATCAACAAATGCAGATACCAGCACTCCTGCGATCATCCCAGCTGCACCAGCACCGCAACAAACCACACCTGCAACCACTCAAGCCCCAGCTGCTCAACCGCAAACGAATACCGTAGCAACTAACAATGCGACCAATGATCAAATTGAGCTAGAAAAAGCGGCTTATACGGTTGCGCTTGATGCCTACAAACAAGGTGGTGCAAAAAAAGCGATTCAGCCAATGCAGAACTTTATTAAAAACCATCCAAATGGTATTTATATTGGTAATGCATACTTTTGGCTTGCCGAGTTTTATTTAGCGGTTGATCCTGTCGATTATAAATCTGCAAAGCAAAACTATAATATTGTGGCGACCCGCTACCCGAATTCAGCAAGAGCATCGCGTGCCGTATACCAGCTTTATAGCATTGCGAAAGAAGTTGATCGCAACGATGCTTTAGCAAATCAGTACAAAAGCAAACTGTTAAGCCAATACCCTCAATCTGAAGAAGCAAAATTTATTCAGAAAAAATAAGTTTTCTTCTCTCAATAAAAAAGCCAGTTGATATCAACTGGCTTTTTTTATGCTGGGATCAAATTAACTATTTGATCTTCGCCTTCGATTTTAAGTATTCAGTGTAGTCTTCAAGGATCTGTTGCCCACGGAACTGCTGGTAAAGCTGATTCAACTCGTGTACCTGTTCTGCTGGCAATGTACTTGCAACACTGCTGTTCACATTTGAAACTGCAACAATCACCAACTCATTTGGTAGTTTTGCAGTTGTGGCAGACCATAAGCCTTCTTTTGCTGGCGCTGGAATACTAAATGCAGCACGCTCAATCGGACGTTTTAACCCTTGAGAACGCGCAAATGTACCTGCATTTTCAAAGTTCACTTGAGATTTTGCAACCACTTGTGCCGCCGGTTGAGTTTTAAAATCAGTCAGGATTGTGGCAATTTTCGCTTGAGCTGCTTTATACGCCTTCGCTTCGATCACTTTTGCTTTTACTTCAGCAGTTGCTTGATCTAAAGGTTTAACGCCCGCCGCATGGTAGTTACGAACTTTAATCCAGATCGTATCGCCATTTGCCAACTGAATATTTGAAGACGCGTTACGGTCACCATTTTTCACATCATCATTAAATAATTTTGCTTTAACGCTTAAATCACTGAGATATGGGTTATCAGTTGCTAAAGTCACGCCATTTGCAGACTCAATACGCGCGCCCTTCACTTCCTCAGCAACAGCATCTAGAGAATCATTACCGACCACCATTTCATTTAAGCTGTTTACGGTATCGCTAAACTGGTTAGCCAGTTTGCTTTTCTCAACCTCAGCAGTTAAACGCGCTTTTTCCGCTTCAAATGAAGGTAATTTCACCATTGGAGATTCAGCTTGGATAATGTGATAACCATACTGAGTCTTAACTGGTTTAGAAATTTCACCATTCTTTAATGCATTCACTGCATTATCAAAATCAGCCGAGAAAACACCTGGCGCATAAGCATCCACTAAACCGCCTTGTGTTTTAGAGCTCGGATCTTCAGAGTATTGAGCTGCTGCCTGAGCAAATGACTCACCTGCCTGAATTTTTGCATAGACTTCATTGGCAAGCTTCTGAGCTGCCGCATCATCACGCGCATCAGTTGTAATGAGAATATGTTTAACCAGAGGTTTAATTGCTTTTTTCTTCTCATCAACAAAAGCCGTATAGGCTTGTTGAAGATCAGCCTCTGTAACCGCAAGGTTTGCTTTAGGCAGCAAAGCAGGTGTAAGCACGACATAATCAACGTCAACACTTGCAACTTGCTTAAATTCATTTTTATGCTTGTTGTAGTAGTCAGCAATTTCCTGATTAGAAGCCGTTACGCCTTTCTTATAGTCATCTAGCTTAATACTTGCCAAATGCAAAGTACGCTGTTCAGTCTGTAAATTTGCCAACTGCTGTACATCAGACTTGCTCACTAGAGCATAATCCATCAATGATGTTGAAATCATTTTCAGCGCATGATCTTGGCGTAAGCTGGTGATCAAGGCCTGATTGGTCATTCCCACAGAACGTAGATAGTTCTCATATAAGGTTTGAGAGAACTTGCCATTTTCCTGAAAACTCGGTTGTTGTGCCAACATTTGCTCAAGTTGTACATCGCTTAGCGTCATACCTAACTTTTCAGCTTGTTGTTGTAGCAATGAACGAGCAACAAGTGCATCCAATGCTTTTTCTTGAATAACAGGCAAATTCAAAAGTGATTCATCACCCTTCACCAGTGATAAATATTGATCTTTATAGTTTTTGGTTGCACTTTCTAATTCTTTATTAGAAATATCTTGACCGTTTACTGATTTTGCAACGTCTGCTTTATTGCTACCACTAAAATACCCTTCTATACCGACAAGTGCTAAAGGAGTCAAAAACAAAACTAACAGGACTTTGCCAAGCCAACCCTTAATGAGAGTACGAAACGATTCCATAAGAATTCCAATATTTTATTTCGGGGCAATTTTAACTGAAAAACAAAAGTGAATGAATGCAGAATAAGGATCAAATTAACTTTTTCATTCAATAAATAAAAAACGCACCCAAAATGGTGCGTTTATTGATTTAAAAAGATTACGCAACCGAATCTTTTAAACCCTTACCAGCTTTGAAGCTAGGTACTTTGCTTGCTTTGATTTGTAACTCTTCACCAGTTTTAGGATTACGACCAGTACGAGCAGCACGTTCTTTAACGCTGAAAGTACCGAACCCAACTAAAGTAACCGTATCACCCTTTTTAAGTGCTTCAGTGATTGATGCAATTGTCGCATCGAGTGCCTTACCAGCATCCGATTTTGACACGCCCCCTTTTTCAGCAATCGCATCAATTAATTCTGATTTATTCATGATAAAAAATATCCTCTTAATATCGTTTGTTAAGATCCAAGGCTATAGTTTAAAAGGCCATGACGCCTTTATAGCAATGCTTTAGGGGAGAACGCAATACTAGAAAGGCCTTTTAATTAAAATAAATACTGAAATACGACATAAACAGACGAGTTACCTGCATTTTTTTTACTTTTTATTCAATTTGGCCTTCAATTGATTATTTTCTTCGATCAACGCATCAACCTTGATATGGAGCTGTACAAGCAGCTGTTCGATGTGCTGAAGATCCTTCGGTGTCACCAGACCAATACGGTTAAGCGAGTGATTCACACTGGTATCTAAAATCTTCTCAACCTTGTCTTTAGTGTCGGTCACCGACTCTTTCGCTTTTTCTGTCACCTTGCCTACCGTGTTGTCGGCAAAATCAACCGTTTTTGATTCTAACTCTTCGCCCACCTTGACCAGTGAGTCAAACAATTTATTTCCTTCTTCTTCTGCACGAGAAAAAGCACCTAAGCCAGCCAGCCAGATTTGTTGTGTATATTTTTTGAAATCTAACGCAGATTTTTTAGAACTCTTTGATTTTGGCTTAGTTTTTACCTCAGCTTCCTCGTTGGGATTTTCTATATTTGAGTTATCCATTGACCATTACTCCTAAGCACTTTACAAACAGTATGTCGTATTCGACCATAAAAATGTTTTTATAATATCAAAGTTAAGACTTGATCGTTTTAAAAAACTGTTCTACAAAGCAAGAAAGTCCTGTAAATTATTTTTAACAATTGAGTAAGGATACTCAGGTTTACAGATTTTTTGTTTTTATTGATTGATTGGCAAGGAAAAAGAGACTTATGAGTGATACGCAACAAAGACATAAACATCCGCATTTGTTGCTCAACATTGTCATCATTGTTTTAGAGACTTTTTTCTCTTTCATCCTGACGCATGATGCGGGATTACGCCTGCAAGCCAAAAAGTTAATTGATCAAAAAATCACGATCCGTATTAACAGCTATATCCCTTTCTTCGACTTTTATATCCAGTTTACCGAAAAAGGTCTTTTGTTTGATATGAAAGCGCTGGATCGCACCATTGATCTGGAAATTAATAGCACATTGATCGATCTGATCAAGATTTTTGTGTTTAACAATCAGCGTAGCATTGCCAATATGCGCATTCTGGGTGATGCCACTCACACTGAAGAGTTTATGGATTTACTTCCACACCTCACCCTGTCGAGTATTCTGGCAAACTGGAAACAATGGTTTAGCGATGAAGCTGAAGCCGTTGCTTCACAACAGCGTATTGCCCCATTGCTCGATAAAATCGATCAGCAGCGTTCAGAAATAAATACTTTATTGGTTGAAGTTAAGCAGTATCAAAACCGCATTCACCGTCTGCAAAAACGCCAACGCCTAATCAATATCAGCTTTGCTGTTTTAAGCTTTATTTTCATCGCCTTTTTTGTTTATAATACGTGGATACAATAATTCCAATATATTTCACTTTTCACGCTCAGATTGGCAATTTAAAACTTGACTATTTTAGTCGGAATTCATAAAATTTAAACATCTAGTCTAACCATGTGTACCGAATCATGCGTCTTACAACTCGCGGTCGTTACGCAGTGACTGCTCTACTTGATTTAGCTTTGCAGCCAACTGAACAAACGATCACGCTTGCGGAAATAGCAGCACGCCAATCCATCTCAGTCGCTTATTTAGAACAGTTATTCGCGAAACTTAAACGTCATGGGTTAGTTTCAAGTGTACGCGGTGCAAATGGTGGTTATCACCTGGCGCGCAATGCAAGTGAAATTACTGTGCTAGAAATCATCGAAGCTGTAAATGAAACTGTTGATGCAACTCGTTGTGACCATAAGGGTAACTGCCAAAATGGTGCGATGTGTTTAACACATGACTTATGGCAAGAACTCTCCCACCATATTGCCGATTATCTCGCAAAAATCACCCTTGCTGATTTGATTGCGCGTGACAACGTTCAAACTGTTGCATTACGCCAGAATTCACCAAGTTTAGATTCAGCCCTTCTATCGGTTACAGGTATTTGACATGAAACGTCCAATTTATCTTGATTACGCAGCAACCACTCCAGTACTGCCAGAAGTTGCAGAACGCATGATGGAATGTTTAACGTTCGAGGGAACTTTTGGTAACCCTGCGTCACGTTCACATGCATATGGTTGGCAAGCCGAAGAAAAAGCTGAATATGCGCGTGAGCAAGTTGCAAATTTAATTAAAGCAGATCCACGCGAAATCGTTTGGACTTCTGGTGCAACCGAATCTGACAATCTGGCATTAAAAGGTATTGCTCAGTTCTACGGTTCAAAAGGCAAACACATCATTACAAGTAAAATCGAACACAAAGCTGTGTTAGATCCTTGCCGTGAACTCGAAGAACAAGGTTTTGAAATTACATATTTAGAGCCAGAACCACGCACTGGTTTAATTACACCAGAAATGGTTCAAGCGGCTTTACGTCCAGATACGATCCTTGTTTCACTTATGATGGTGAACAACGAAATCGGTACTGTGACAGATGTTGCTGCAATTGGTGAATTAACACGTGCGAACAAAACATTCTTCCACGTCGATGCAGCTCAAGCCGCTGGTAAAGTTGAAATTGACCTTTCAACAATGAAAATTGATTTGATGAGCTTCTCTGGTCATAAAGTTTATGGCCCTAAAGGTATCGGTGCCCTTTACGTTCGCCGTAGCCCACGTGTTCGCTTAAAAGCACAAATGCACGGTGGCGGCCATGAGCGCGGTATGCGTTCTGGTACTTTAGCGACTCATCAAATTGTGGGTATGGGCGAAGCTTTTGAAATTGCTGGCAAAACTATGCAAGCAGAACAAGAGCGCATTCGCAAGTTACGCGACAAGCTTTGGAATGGCTTACAAGACCTTGAACAAGTGTTCTTGAATGGTCACCCAACACAAAACGTTGCAAACTATCTAAATGTCAGCTTCAACTTCGTTGAAGGTGAGTCACTGATGATGGCATTGAAAGATGCAGCTGTTTCAAGTGGTTCAGCATGTACATCTGCAACTTTAGAGCCGTCATATGTATTACGTGCTTTAGGTTTATCTGACGAGTTGGCACATAGCTCTATCCGTTTCAGTTTTGGTAAATACACCACTGAAGCAGATATTGATTACGTGTTAACAATTACCAAAGCTGCTGTTGAGAAATTACGTGAACTTTCTCCGCTTTGGGATATGTACAAAGAAGGTATCGACCTTTCAACAGTTGAATGGGCTGAACACTAATCATAAAGTGCTCTTTTGAGCACTTCATTGAAAAGTATGTTTTAACCCTCATATTAATATTAGGCTGACCCCGAGGTTTGGAGAAGCGACATGGCTTATAGCGAAAAGGTAATTGATCATTACGAAAACCCTCGTAATGTTGGTGTTTTAGACAAGAATGCAGAAAATGTAGGTACAGGTATGGTCGGTGCACCTGCTTGTGGCGACGTAATGCGTTTACAAATTCAAGTCGATGACAATGGCGTAATTGAAGAAGCTCGCTTCAAAACTTACGGCTGTGGTTCTGCAATCGCATCAAGTTCACTTGTAACCGAATGGTTAAAAGGCAAAACACTTGATGAAGCTCAAGCGATCAAAAACATTGATATCGCAACTGAGCTTGCACTTCCACCAGTAAAAGTACACTGCTCTGTATTGGCTGAAGATGCAATCAAAGCTGCGATTGAAGACTATCGTGGTAAGAAAGCGAAAGCTTAATTGATGACCGAAATAACATTGGAGTTTTCATGATCCATTTAACTGAAAATGCTGCGACTCACATCAGCAATTACCTGCAAAACCGAGGTAAGGGTGAAGGCATTCGTATTGGTGTGAAAACTTCGGGTTGTTCCGGATTGGCTTATGTACTTGAGTTTGTTGATGATATTGACACACACGACCAAGTATTTGAACAACTCGGCGTTAAAGTCTTTGTAGACCCTAAAAGCTTGGTTTATCTCAATGGTTTAGAGATGGACTATGTTAAAAATGGTCTCAATGAAGGCTTTGAGTTTAACAACCCAAACCAAAAAGGTGAATGTGGTTGCGGTGAATCATTCACTGTTTAATCTCAACCACTACTCTCTTTCTTTTCGTCAAAACAGTGTGTTCCGCACTGTTTTAACGTATTTATCAATAGCGGAATCCATCTCCCATGAATCATTTTGAGTTGTTCCAATTACCAGAAGCACTCGATATAGATTTAGCAGCTTTAAAAAAACAGTTTTTAAGTTTGCAACAGCAATATCACCCAGATAAAGCAAGTGACAAGGATCAGGCGCTGATCAAGTCAAGCGAAATCAATCAGGCTTATAAAGTGTTATCACTGGTTGATAGTCGTGCTGCCTATCTGCTTGCCCTCAAAAAACAAGATCACCATCTTGATCAGTCCATCAACGATTTTGAGTTTTTGCAATCAGCACTCGAAATGCGTGAGCAACTTGACGAAGCTACCTCAACCGAGCAACTTCGCACCTTAAAAGTTGAAATTCAGCAATGGATTGATAGTTTAGTTCGCGAGTTCAAACTCGATTATGCGGATGAAGACTGGGCTGAGGCACGTGATACTGTTCGTAAGCTACGCTTTTTCCAACGTGTCATGAATGATATTGATAAAGCTGAAGATCGTATGCTGGACGAAGAAGATAGCTTCGATCTGGACGATGATTTTTAATCCGCTGTTACCGATTATTTTCAAGGGATACCGTACGCATGGCGCTTTTGCAAATTGCTGAACCAGGTCAATCTACCGCACCGCACGAACATCGTATTGCGATCGGGATTGACTTAGGGACAACCCACTCTTTAGTGGCGACAGTGCTATCGGGAAAACCGAAAGTTCTACATGATGACAAAGATCGAGTTCTACTCCCGTCTATTGTTCATTATGCAAAAGATTTGACAACGTTTGGTTATGAAGCCAAACCGTTTATGATGACTGACCCCAAAAACACGGTTGTTTCCGTGAAACGCTTTATGGGTCGTTCACAAGCTGATATTAAATTCCAGCACCCCTATACACTTGTTGGCGCAGAAAATGAAATGCCAGCATTTGAAACGGCTGCTGGACGTAAAACACCTGTCGAAATTTCTGCCGAGATCTTAAAACAATTAAAAGATCGTGCTGAAGCAAGTCTGAATAACCCTGTGAATGGCGCTGTGATTACCGTTCCTGCTTATTTCGATGAAGCACAACGTCAGGCAACACGTGATGCAGCACAGCTTGCTGGTCTTAATGTTTTACGCTTATTGAATGAGCCAACAGCCGCTGCGGTTGCATATGGTCTGGATCAAGAGACAAATCTCAGTACAGACCGCAACTATGTGATTTACGATTTAGGTGGTGGTACGTTTGACGTCTCAATCTTGCGTTTTTCACAAGGTGTATTTGAAGTCCTCGCTACAGGCGGACATACTGCACTGGGTGGTGATGACCTTGATCGCTTAATCGTAAAATGGGCTAAAAAGCAGCTCAATATTGAAACATTAAGCGATGAAGAATATGCGGTATTCGTTGTTGCTGCACGTCAAGCCAAAGAACATTTAACAGATCACGAATCTGCCGAATTAAAATTACTGGATGATCGCTTAACACTCGACCGCCCTACTTTTGAATCGATTATTCAAGTCGCACTCGACAAAACCATGAGTGTCTGCAAACGTGTATTACGCGATGCCAAACTTGAACTCGATGAAATTGAGCACGTGGTCCTTGTAGGTGGTTCAACACGTTCTTACGCCGTACAAAAAGCTGTACGTGACCTATTTGAACGTGAACCGCTATGTACCATTAACCCAGATGAAGTCGTTGCAATTGGCGCATCAATTACCGCCAACCAGCTCATTGGCAATAGTCAAGATGGTTCATTATTACTAGATGTGACTCCACTCTCTCTTGGTTTAGAGACTATGGGTGGTTTGGTTGAACGTCTGGTTTCACGTAATACAGCCATTCCTGTTGCACGCCGTCAAGAATTTACCACCTATCAAGATGGTCAAACTGCCATGTTGATCCATGTGGTTCAAGGTGAGCGTGATTTGGTTGAGCATTGCCGTTCATTAGGTCGCTTTGTCTTACATGGCATTCCACCAATGACTGCGGGTCAAGCGCGTATTGAAGTGACATTCCAAGTGGATGCCGATGGCTTACTAACTGTCTCTGCGAAAGAAACTACCTCTGGTGTGCAAGCCAAAATCGACATCAAACCGTCGTATGGCTTATCCGCATCAGATACTGAACGTTTACTGGTAGAAGGTTTCCAGCATGCGGAAGAAGACAAACAACTTCGCCACTTGCAAGAAACTAAAGTTGAAGCACAGCGTGAGCTAGAAGCGTTAGAGCAAGCTTTGAAAGCGGATACAGATTTACTTTCTCAGCAACAGGCTCGCGACTTGATTCTTGCCGCTGAAGCGTTAAAAGCTCGTCTTAAAACGGATGACCTTGCAGCGATTGAACATGCTGTTCAGCAACTTAAAATTCACAGCGATGCCTTTGCTGCGCTTCGCATGAACCGACATATTGACCATGCCTTAAAAGGTACGAAACTTGAAGATTGGTCAAACTCAAACTAAAGGTATAGGTGATCAATATGCCACGTATTAAAGTTCTTCCTCATGCACAAATTTGCCCTGAAGGTGCAGAATTTGAAGTCGAACAGAACGCCAATTTATGCCAAAGTTTATTAAAACAAGGCATCAAAATTGAACATGCTTGCGATATGTCTGCAGCATGTACGACCTGCCATGTGGTTGTTCGTAAAGGTTTTGACAGCTTAGATGAGATGAATGACGTTGAAGCAGACTTACTGGATCGTGCTTGGGGTTTAGAGCCTGACTCACGCTTGTCTTGCCAAGTGAAAATTGTAGATGAAGATTTAGAAATCGAGATTCCTAAATACACTATCAACCATGCTTCAGAAAATCATTAAGCTGAGTGGTTCATCCAAAACGCAAAAAAAGCTAGAGTAAATCTCTAGCTTTTTTATGGTTAAGCAAAAATTAAAGAACGATGCGCAGCGACGCCTGCCATAGTACCATCACCGACTGCTAAAGAGACTGAGCCGCCTAAACGTGCAACATCTCCACAGGCAAAAATTCCTGTCACAGATGTTTCCTTCATTGCATTGGTTTTAATGGCTCCTCCCATCGCACTCTGTTCAATTTCACAACCCAACTTAAAAATCCACTCTTGAGCAATGGTGCATTTGGTCGTTGCAAAAATACCCGCCAGTTGAATCACAGTGCCATCAGCAAGCAAAACATCACTCTGCCCCATAATTTCCTGAATCAGTCGCTGCTCAATGACAACGCCACGAACCTTTAATTGCTCAAGTAATTCAGCATCGACAGGATAATTATTCAAGAAAAGTGTAGTTTCGCCCCAATCTGGGAGCATCATCGCTAAATGAGCGGCATGTTCTGAGCTGGCAATGATGCCAATTTTACCTTGATTCAATTCATAACCATGACAATAAGGACAATGAAATACTGTCTTACCCCAGCGTTCCGCCAGACCAGCAATATCAGGCAATTGATCTGTAATACCAGCAGCAATGATCAGGCGCTTGGCCGTAATTGAATGTGTCGCATCGATACATACCGCAAAGCCCTCTTCAATTTTTTCTACGCGCTTTACATTGCCATTCTGCCAATCCACAGTCTTATAAGCCAAAACTTGCTGCTTCGCAATTTGCGCAATTTCACTTGCCTGCGTTCCATCCTGAGTTAGAAAACCATGTGAATACTCGGCAAAGCGATTTCTGCGTTGTCCAGCATCGATAATAACCACTTTTCTTCGTGCTCTCGCCAATGGCATTGCCGCAGCCAAGCCTGCATAACTTCCACCAATAATCGCAACATCATATTGCATAGGATTCACCACTTATATGTAACTTTTAAAGTTACATTAATACTTTTTATTTTAATTTGCAACTTTTGATGTTACATTTAAAACTATTCTCTTATTTTGTTTGGATTGATCAGATGCGTACTGACAGTAAACTTTCCCGAATGCTGCATGTGCTTTTACACATGGCCAGACAACATAAGACTTTTACCTCAGATGAAATCGCACAAATGCTATCAACCAATCCGGTCGTGGTCAGACGGACCATGTCGGGTTTAAAGAAAGCGGGATTTGTCCATTCAGAAAAAGGCGCTGGCGGTGGCTGGCAGCTAACTGGAGATTTAGAAAAAATTACCTTGTGGGATATTTATCAAGCTGTGGGTGAACCCACTATTTTTGCGATAGGCAATGAAAGAGAGAATCCAGAGTGCTTAGTTGAGCGTGTGGTAAACGCCGCTTTAGATCAGGCCATTCAGGATGCGCAGCACATTTTAACCCGACAGCTAAAATCCACCACGCTGGCAGCACTCGCTTTAGAATTTGATCATTTATATGAGTTACATGAACATCAGAATCGTCATACTCAACATTGAGTATTGAGTTGTCTATCTCACTTCATCATCTAAAGTGAGTTTAGGAATGCCCTGCGCATTGGTAATCTTTTGCTGGGTCTTGATACGTTGAACCATGTTTTCCAGAATCTCAACCAGTTCTGGGTATTCATAGTTTTGTACTTCTTCCAGGTTGAGAACCAAATGGAAGCCTTTATAATCAAAATCAAACCATTGTTGCGTATCAGATTTTTTGCCTGTGAATTTTTCCATCACCTGCCAGGTTTTCACTGGGCCTTGAATACCTTTTAAATAGATCGGCACTTTCGGCACACATAAAAACTCATTTTTAATCAGTTGATGTGTGTCATCGGCAATCAGGATTTCATCAACTTCAGCAGCAGACTGCAAACGTGCAGCCAAATTCACATCACGCCCGACAATGGTATATGCCATTCGATGTGAAGCGCCGTAGTTACCTACGTGACAATAACCCGTACTAATTCCCATGCGGATATGCAAGGCTGGATAGCCCATTTTCTTCCAGCGCTCACGCAACAATTTCATTTGTTGACGCATCGCAATCGCCATTTCCACACAAGATTTTGCATCTTGTTCAACGCCTTGCGAATTTGGATCACCAAAGAAAATAAGAATCGCATCGCCCATAAACTTATCGACTGTCGCTTCATACTGCTTGGCAATCTCAGTCATATGACTCAAGTAATCGTTCAGTAAGAAGGCTAAATCGTCTGGGATCAGGGTTTCTGAAAGCTCCGTGAAACCTTGAATATCAGAGAAGAAAATCGTGAGTTTTTTACGCTTATATTCAATTTTTGCTTCCGCTTCGCCACGCATAATCGATTGCCATAATTGCAGCGGCGCGTAACGACTGAGTTGGTTTGCAAAAGCAATATAGCGCGTCATCTGATTATGATAATGCTGGCGTTGCTGTCCGAGAATATTCAGGCGACGATGCTGGTAATAGTTACCTATCACTATAAACATCATCAAGCCGAGCAAACTGACAACGGTCAATTCAGGATTGGTCGGTTCAAAATACTCTTCTGTACCGAAAATAATATAGGTACTAAAGTAGAATGTAATTACACCAATCAATCCGATCAGACATGAGACAGGCAAGGAAATTTTATTGTTCAGACCGACATAGAGCAATGCAAATAAGATCGTAAATGTCGGCACTAAACTTAAATGTAATGCGGCAAGAACAAGCGCAATAATGATGGCTTCATTGGCAAATAGAACGTTTTTTTCTATTTTTTTATCAAATTTATATTGCAGCCATTTTTCCAAACGGGGACAAAATAGAAAATAAGCCAATAATAATGGAAGGAGATAGAGCTGATAGCTAGCACTGGTAGAGGTAAATGTATAAATTACCAAAATCAGTGACAGAATCGAGTATCCCATCAAACGATGGAAATAAGCGAACTGTCTAGGTTCTTTATCAATCAACCTATCTAGTGGCACTCTGTCCTCCTTTTCTTATTATAGAATACTGTTTTTTATTCTATTTTCTGGATCAGTCCATGCGCCAGTCAAATGGCATATCACCTTGACCGCGTAGCGCAAGCATCAATGTTTGACGCATATGCGCGAGTACATCATTACTGTATGGTACTGCTGGCGTTCCCCACACTGGTTTCGGCCATGCCACATCGTTTTGATAACGTACAACATGATGGAAATGAAGCTGAGGAACGACGTTCCCTAGTGCTGCCACATTCATCTTGTCTGCACGGAACACACGTGAAAGTTGGCTTGATAACCAGCTTGATTCACGTAGAAATTGTTCTTGATCTGCTTGGCTTAATTCATATAGTTCTGTAACGCCTGGTACACGAGGTACAAGGATTAGCCAAGGAAATTGCATATCATTCATTAAACGACATGTTGAAAGCGGAAAGTCGCCTACAAAAAATGTATCTTGAGCAAGTTGTGGATGCAAACTAAACATATCTTTATAAATGATGCAGAATAATGATGATCAATACTATCACATCAGTTTTGATGTGAATATTATTAGTCACCCGTTTGCTTACAAATAACAATGATTTTCCTCATTTATTGCAGGAACATCTGATCAAAAACATGTAGCGATCTTGCAAAAAACCAAACTTGCTCAATTAACACTCAATTATCAATTTTCAAGGCACTAATTCAACTCACTCACCAGCTTGTTGAGCAGATCAATAATGAACTGGATTCGTTTGTCATACTCAGCCAGTTGAACCATGACTTTCAAGCGTTGCCCGCCTTCCATCCGATAATACGTTGGCTGCTTCTGCATCAGCTGAATGATACTGATCGCCTGTACAGGTGTATCTGGAGAAAACTCGATATAACCGCCATTACTATTGATATCAATCTTGGTGATGCCCAGTTGTTCAGCCTTTAAACGCAACTGATGAACGCTAAATAGCTGTTTTACAGGTTGTGGCGGAATACCAAAACGATCAATCAGCTCCATACGAATATTGTCGAGCTTCTCCTGACTATCGGTATTACTAATGCGCTTATAAAACAATAGGCGCTGATGTACGTCACCCAGATAATCATCAGGAATCAACGCTGGCATATGTAAATTAATTTCAGCCGTTAATGACAATGGTGCATCAAAGTTTGGTGTTTTACCTTTCTGAATTGCTTTGGTCGCTTTCTCAAGCATTTCCATATACAGGCTATACCCGATAGCCTGCATTGAACCGCTTTGCTGCTCACCGAGCAACTCACCCGCACCTCGAATTTCCAGATCCTCTGTAGCCAGCATAAAGCCCGCACCGAGCGTTGAAGCACGTTGAATGGCATCTAGACGTTTTTCAGCATCACCTTTTAGATGCTTAATCGACGGAACCAACAAATAGGCATAGGCTTGGTGATGTGAACGCCCAACACGACCACGCAACTGGTGTAATTGTGCGAGGCCAAGCTTATCTGCACGCTCGATAATAATGGTATTGGCATTCGGCACATCAATACCGGTCTCGATAATAGTCGAGCACACCAATACGTTATATTCCTTATGGTAGAACTGCTGCATCACCTGCTCAAGTTCACGTTCACGCATTTGTCCATGCGCTACTGCAACACGTGCTTCGGGCACTAGATGGCGTATATTTTCCGCAGTCCGTTCGATGGTATCAACTTCATTGTGCAAGAAGTACACCTGCCCACCACGTAACAATTCACGCAGAATCGCTTCTTTCACCGAATCATCGGTATGTTCCTGAACAAAAGTTTTCACCGCTAAACGACGTGCTGGCGGTGTAGCAATAATCGAAAGATCACGCATACCAGAGAAAGCCATATTCAAGGTACGCGGAATTGGTGTCGCTGTCAGCGTCAGCATATCCACATCAGCACGTAGCGCCTTGATTCGCTCTTTGTCACGCACGCCAAAACGATGCTCTTCGTCGACAATCATCAGACCAAGATTTTTAAATTGCACGTTTTCTTGCAGAATTTTGTGCGTCCCAACCACGATATCGACCTTACCTTCGGCCAAATCTTCAATGATTTTTAAATGGGCTTTATTACTGCCGAATCGAGACAATACTTCGATACGTACTGCCGTATCCGCAAAACGGTCTTTAAACGACTCAAAATGTTGCTGAGCCAATAAGGTCGTTGGAACTAACACAGCCACTTGTTTATTATTCTGTACCGCAACAAATGCCGCACGCATCGCCACTTCTGTTTTACCAAAACCAACATCACCACACACCAGACGATCCATCGGTTTGGCAAGCTGCATATCATGAATAGTCGCTTCAATCGCATTGGCCTGATCAAGCGTTTCTTCATAGGCAAAACCGCTGGCAAATTGCATATAACCCGTATGATCAAGTTCAAAAGCAAAGCCGGGTTTAGACTGGCGACGCGCCTGAATATGCAGTAATTCAGCCGCCACATCATGAATCTGCTCCAAAGCCTTACGTTTTGCTTTGCTCCAAGTATCTGTACCCAGCTTATGTAAGGGTGCCAGATCGGGATCACCACCACTATAGCGACTGATTAAATGTAAATTGGTGACAGGAACGTAGACTTTTGCGCCATCGGCATAATCTAGTTGTAAAAACTCATGGTCCTGCTCATCGATTTCCAGCGTCACCAAACCCGCATAACGCCCAACACCATGATCAATATGCACGACAGGCGCACCAATACTCAGCTCAGTTAAGCTGCGAATAAGAAATTCTTCAGAAACTTCCTGCTGACGCTTACGGCGACGTTGTACCACCCGATGTTCATACAGCTGATTTTCTGAAATGACCGATAACTGATCTGTAAGCAACAAACCACGGTCTAGAGGCGCACTGGTAATCGCGACTTGTAATTTATCTTTCTGGAATTGAGCAAAACTTTCTACATTCTGAATTTCGCCCAATACACCACGCAACGCATCTTTTAAGGTTTCACGGCGACCTGCACTCTCTGCCACCAACAAAACAGGATGTTTAACCTGATCAATATAGTGTTTAACTGCTTCGAAAGGTTGTTCCTTTTTTGGATCAACAGGCAATTTTGGTGGTTGCTCAGCAGCAAGATTTAACACACCCGCTTTAGCTTCAAATGCCTCTGCTGAAGCCACAATTCTTGGAAACTGATTCAGTGCCTGTAACACATGATTGGGCATCAAGAACAGTTCTTCAGGCGGCAGAATCGGTTGGTCGATGTTATGACGACGATCTTCATAGCGACGCACAACTTCTTTCCAGAAATTGATTAATTCGTCTTCAACCTCATTATTTGTAATTACAACGCAATTCGTTGGTAAGTATGTCGTGAACATACTTTGCGCTTCCATTACCTTCTTATCAAAGAATAATGGCAGGTAGAATTCCAATCCAGGCGTCGAAATACCTTCAAGCACATCCTGATAAATTGGATTTTTCTTTGGATTTGCCGTTGGAAAACTTTCCGCATAACGGTCTCTGAAAATAGAACGCCCTTCTTTCAAAGGAAATTCTTTCGCAGGTAAAACCGTGAAGTTTTTTAATGATTCTGTCGTACGTTGTGTTTCCGGATCAAAGAATTTTAAGCTTTCAATTTCATCATCAAATAAGTCAATCCGAATCGGCTGATCTTGTCCAGAAGCAAAAATATCCATGATACTACCGCGAACAGCAAATTCACCGTGATCATAAACCGTATCCACCAAACGATAACCCGCTTGTACCAACTGCTTTTTTTGTACTTCTAAATCTAGCTTTTGGCCAACCTTAATATCAAAGTGTTCCCCCACCACCCATGAATAAGGTGCAACACGCTGTGCTAGCGTACTCGCCGAAATCAGTAGAATACCCTTTTGCGGCATATGCGACAAAATGGCCAAACGCTCAGACACAATATCCTGATGCGGAGACAAACGGTCATAAGGCAAAATTTCCCAATCAGGAAAAATCGTTGGCTTAACACCATAAAACTCAAGCTCACTTTCCAACTGAGCAAGGTGCTGATTATTCCGAGCCACAATGACATAGAGATTCGAGCTTTGGGTTGCGATTTCTTTGAATAATAATGCTGCCGATGATCCCAACAAGGAACCAATCCAGCGTTTTTCGCCCGCTTTAAATTGTTGTAGGTTTAATTGAGAGATTTCTTGTTGGAACATAGAGAAAATCATGCAATCTAAAAAGATAAGTTCCCTATTTTAGCATGATGTTTTTTATGAATAGGAATTTTTTGGCTTATCCTTAATGCAAAATTGTCTATGCAGTAGTTCAAAGAGAATTGCCATCAAAGTCACTATTATTTAAAAACAGGGTTTGATAACCAATCTTTAATATTCTGGATTTGCTTGTCTACCTCAATAACAAGATGAGGACTATTTTCATGTGTCCACTCTTCATCACACCAGTCACAAGCACCATATAAATCACCTAACCATGAGGGATAATATACAATTTTCTCATCAAGATGACGCGGAGCTCCGATAAAACCCGCCTCTATATTGTTAAAAATTTCACATAATTCAAAAGGACGTATTTCACCCACTTGGTAACGCGCAAGAATATTTAGGAAGTAATGAGCAGCTAAAACTTCTGCCTCAACACAATCTACTGAAAAACTGGGATCTGTTGCTTGAATCAGTTCAAATAGTAAAGCTTTCTGATCTACCCTTGTATCTAATAGTTCAAAAAACTCCATCTCTATAGTTTCACTGTTTTCTATATATTCATTAATTTTTTTGGCGATGATTTCTTTAGGGTACTCACCATAATGAATCTCAATAAAAAGCGCTTTAAAAGTCATAAAAACCTCTACTTTTAAGTCTAAAACAAGATCAGTTCATTTTCTTTGTCTTAGACATTTTTATGTTCCTATGAAATCATAATTTTGATCGCATTAAAGAATTCAACTTACTTAGGCTATTTTATCATCACACATTAAGTTAATTACAATACAGACAATAAAAAAAGCACTTTTCATCAAATTCTGAAAAGTGCTTCTTTATCCATCTTAATTATAAATTATGATGCAAGTTTGGCATTTGGAAAGAAACGTCCTTCAATCATGTCGTAGCACCATTGGAAGATGAATGTATAAACCAGAATACACATCGTCAAACCGAAGTCTAAAATAATTGCTTCAATAATTGTCATTTTCATTAAATAAGCAATGATTGGAATGGTTGCGAGCATCAAGCCGCCTTCAAATCCGATCGCATGCAGAATACGCACAGGAACTGTTCGTTCCCAATGATATTTCTGTTCCACTTTTTCAAAGTAATGGTTGAAAATCATATTCCAGAATACAGAAATCACCGCCATGATCGTACCTAAAACACCCGTTACTTCTAGTGGCATACTAAAAATAAAACTTAACGCAATAGCGATGATGACCAATAAAATCACTTCATAGCTGATCGCATGAACGAGTCTTCTTTTGGAAATCAACATTTTTGTAACACTCTCTTGTTTGGATAGTTGCCATTTTATTTTTATAATATTGATTAATCCAATCAGATTCTTTCAGTTTTTTTGACAAATGAATATTAACCAAGAACAACTCCTCATGTTTCAGACGGTCATTGAAACAGGCTCCTTTTCTGCTGCTGCCCGTAAATTAGGCAAAGTACCCTCAGCAGTCAGTATGTCGATTGCTAATCTGGAAATTGATCTCAACCTGAAACTATTTGAGCGGATCGGACGAGAACCAACGCCGACCGCCGAAGCATGGGTTTTATATGAAAAAACCCAACAATTATTGATCGAAATGAATCAATGGAAACAGCACGCCCATGCGTTAAGTACAGGTTTGGAATCCACTTTAAATATTGTGGTTGTATCGGAACTGCTCCATACCAACTGGACAGATTACATCACCCTGCTCGATCAACATTTTCCGAGCCTGTCACTCAATGTCGTTTCAGCACCGCAAGAAGATGCACTGCAAATGTTACTTGATCAAACCGCGCAGCTTGCCCTGATGTTTGAACGGGAACAATTAGATAGCCGTGAGCAGTTCGTTGAGTTAAAAAGTGAAGCGCTTGTTCCCGTGATTGCGAAAACGAATCCTTTGGCACAACTGGATAAGGTTTCATTTGAGCAGATGGTACAGACCCGTCAGATTGTCGTCGCCAGTCGAGACAATACCATTCGACCTGAATTGCTTTACTCAAAAGATTATTGGCGAACAGACAACCATCACTCCGCATGTATGATGATCGTTCGGAATTTAGGTTGGGGCGTTTTACCTTTAGAAATGTTTAATGAAAATCCTGAATTGCGTAAAAAATTAAAAATTCTGGATCTTTATGATTTCACACCGAAATTTGAATACTACGTCGATCTGGTCTGGAGTCGAGAAAGTGAACTGGGTGCAGCAGCGCGATTCCTGATTGATCATATCCGTAAACAACGTCAACACATGAAGTAATAAAACATAACTTTAAGGAATAACTCCATCAACAAAAGCGATGCTTTGCTTTTATCCAGAGTATGCTATAAAAGAAATTACCAATAATATGTTTAAGTAAGAACGCTATATCAATGACTCAGACTGCCTTACATCAATTAAAAGATTTAACAACCGTTGTTGCCGATAGTAGTGACCTAGAAGCAATTGAAAAATTTCGTCCACTTGATGCAACAACCAACCCTTCACTCATCACTGCGGCTGCGGAATTACCAGAAAGCAGAGCGCTGATTGAAGATGCCTATACCCAAGCAAAACAAGAAGGTTATCAAAGCGACGAGTTAATCGAGCGCACGATTGATATTCTGACTGTAAAATTCGGTGTTGAAATTTTAAAACTCATTGAAGGCCGGGTTTCAACTGAAGTCGATGCTTCTTTGTCTTATGATACGGAAGCGACCATTGCCAAAGCACGCGAATTGTCTAAGCTGTATCAAGGTTATGGCATTGAACAATCGCGTATCCTGATCAAGATTGCTTCAACATGGGAAGGTATTCAGGCTGCGAAAGTGCTTGAAGCCGAAGGTATCCCGTGTAACCTTACCCTGCTATTTGGTCTACATCAGGCACAAGCCTGTGCAGATGCAAAAGTTACGCTGATCTCACCTTTTGTAGGTCGTATTCTTGACTGGTACAAAAAGGCTGAAGGTGTTGAGCAATATCCAATTGCTAAAGATCCAGGTGTCCTTTCGGTCAAGAAAATCTACAATTATTACAAACAGCAAGGCATCACAACTCAAGTGATGGGCGCCAGCTTCCGCAGTACAGCTCAAGTATTGGGTTTGGCAGGTTGTGATTTACTAACAATTGCACCAAACCTGTTGGCTCAACTTGGACAGGATCAGCAAAATGTTGAAGCCCAATTGAGTATTGAGTCAGCCCAGCAAGCTGAAAAAATTGATCGTCCCGCTCAAAGCAAAGAAAGCTTTAAGGCTGAACTTGAACAGGATTTGATGGCATTCCAGTTATTGCAAGGTGGTATCGACGGCTTTATCAAGGCTCGTGATCAACTGAGTTTATTGCTGCGCCAATCTTTTGGAATTGATGCTGAAATCAAACCATAATTAGTCGAATTTTCACCAATAAAAACCGATTTTTGCTATATTAGCGAAAATCGGTTTTTTAATGAGTTTCTATCGTGTTCGGTATAACAGATTTAACCACTTATATTATTGGTACAATCTTAATTGTGTTATTACCTGGCCCCAACTCATTATATGTAATGTCTGTGGCATCACGTTATGGCATTCGCACAGGCTATGCGGCAGCATGTGGTGTCTTTACAGGCGACTTTATTTTAATTCTCTGTACCGTGCTAGGTGCAGCCTCTTTGTTAAAAGCCTTCCCAATCTTGTTTGTAATTTTAAAATTAACAGGCGCATGTTATCTGGCATATTTAGGTTTTAAATTACTACAAGGCGCTTATCAGACATGGAACAAGCCGCCACATCATGCTGAACTGGCAGCGCTACCAAATTTAGACCAGATCCATCCTTACCGCACCGCTTTGAGCATTAGCCTACTCAATCCGAAAGCGATTTTGTTCTTCCTGTCCTTCTTCGTGCAGTTTGTCGAGCCAAGCTATGCCTATCCTGCTTTAAGCTTTTTAATTTTGGCTATCATCTTACAAATAGTTAGTTTTAGTTATCTGACTGCATTAATTTTTTCAGGTATCAAACTTGCTGGCTTCTTCAAACATAATTATAAATTAGCAGCCAGCGGCATTTGTCTGGTGGGTATTTTATTCTTTGGCTTTGGTTTAAGACTAGCGACCTCAACGCTGTCTTAATGCAACCTGCTATTTTCTCGATATTTCATTTAATTTATATCTAACTTTTAAAATAAAAAGCCCTCATCAAAATGAGGGCCGAAAAATCTTGAATCGCAATGATCGCTATTTTTCTTCTAAATCTTTTTGCGTTTCTTCTTCATTTAAAATACGTCCTGTCTGTTTAGGGCGAATCAATGGTGCTGTTGGCCGTGGATGCGTATGGGTATATTGTAAACCCACCCCTGCATAGACATCATCTGCGGCAATTTCGGTTTCAAAACGTTCTTCGTCACGGTCACGAATTTCATCAGTAATACGTTGCACTTCATCTTGCTCAACCCCTAACTCTTGCAGAATCACGCCACCAAACTTGATTGCAGATTCAAAAGTTTCGCGGATCATATAATCTACTTTCTGTTTCACGAGATAGAGTGAATGTTCACGGTCATAAGAACGAACCAGCAGCTTGGCGAGTGGGAACTCATGAGTCACCAGTTCGACAATACGGTTGGTGGTTTCCTTACTATCCACGCAGACAACAATGGCTTGTGCTGTCGCAGCACCAGATGCATGCAAAATATCCAGACGGCAGCCATCACCATAATAAATTTTAAAACCAAATTTCTCTGCGTTTTGAATCATGTCGATATCATTATCAATAATGGTCACATCGACACCACGTGCCAGTAACAACTGACTGGTAACCTGACCAAAACGACCAAAACCAATCATTAAAATACTACCACTCAAGCCTTCGGCAACAGTGACATTGTCCAGATTAATCGAGTCTTTGGTTTCAGTGAAACGTTTAAAGAGAATTCCCACAATCGGGGTCAGCACCATAGAAAGCACCACAATCGCAGTCAAATTAGACTTAACCGTGTTATCAATTACCTGAGCACTAACTGCAGCGGCAAAGAGAACAAATGCAAATTCTCCCCCTTGTGCCATCAGCAACGCGCGATCTAAAGCTTCGGTATGCGGGCTTTTGGTTACACGCGCAACGATATAAATCATGAGCGCCTTAGCAAACATCATGGCGAGAACACCACTGATGATCAGTTGCCAGTTTTGTGCAACCACAGATAAATCGAGAGACATCCCAACGCCGAGGAAGAACAAGCCCAGTAATAATCCACGGAAAGGCTCAATATCGGCTTCAATCTGATGTCTAAAGGTTGATTCTGATAATAATACGCCTGCGAGGAAAGCCCCCATCGCCATAGACAGTCCACTGACTTGCATCAACAATGCAGCGCCTAAAACCACCAGAAGTGCAGCGGCAGTCATCACTTCACGTGCTTTTGCAGCAGCAAGCAACCTGAACAAAGGATTTAATAGCCAATAACCCGCAGCAATCAGACCCGCAATTGCAATTAAACCGATGCCGATACTTTCAAGACGCGTAGAGGTACTTTCGACCACGTGATTCGGCGCCATAAAGGCAACAATTGCAAGTAATGGAACAATCAATAAATCTTCAAATAATAAAATAGCGACAATCTTCTGACCATGTGGTTGGGTAATATCACCTCTATCCCCTAATAATTGCATCACAATGGCAGTCGAAGTCAGCACAAATCCAGCAGCACCAATAAAAGCCACCTGCCAGCTAAAACCAAACAGCAGACCGACACCGGTTAAAGCTAGACCACAAGCCACGATCTGCAAGGTGCCCAAGCCAAAAATTTCCCGCCTTAAACTCCAGAGATGGGAAGGCTGCATTTCCAGCCCGATCACAAACAGGTACATCACAATACCCAGTTCTGCAATATGCAAAATCGAGGCTGAATCGTGGAAGAATGCAAACCCGAATGGGCCAATAATCAATCCTGCAATCAAATATCCCAGTACCGAACCTAATCCGATGCGTTTAAAAATCGGGACGGCAACCACAGCCGCAGCCAGCAAAACCACTGGTGCAATTAAACTGATTGAATGTGCTTCTGAACTCATACTGTTCTCATTGTTATCATGCTGGTTTCATTTTAGGTGAAACAATTAAGGCTATATATATCATTTTTAGGACAATGCATCCCAATTCAATCATTTAGGAAACGATTTTCCTAAACTTAATTTATTGTATTTTTGTCCCAGAATGCCTGACGAACCTGAGGCATAGCATTGAGGTGGTTAATGATATGTTGAGCTTCTTCCGCTTCAATTGAGGTGGCAATGAGCGTAACTTCAATTTCCACTTCCTTCTCACCAAAAGGCGTGACATCAATATCTTTGGCAGGATAATTATGATGCTTCAAGGTCAGATTCAGCTCATCCATGACGGCTTTGCTGTGACTACGATCACAAATAATATAAATCACATGCATAACCTCAGTATCATCATCCAGCGGACGGCGGTCAATAGCATGTACGATAGGCCGCAGCAATGTATTTGCGGCTAAAATAAATAAAGTTGCCAATATCGCTTCAATCACCAGATCTGCCCCAGCGGATGCTCCAACTGCTGCTGAGCACCACAAAGTCGCCGCGGTATTGAGACCATGAATATTACCTTCCTGACGCATAATCACACCTGCGCCCAAGAAACCAATACCCGAAACCACATAGGCAATTACCCGAACCGCACCATCGGCACCCGTCAGATTAATTGCAATATCTACAAAGATAGCAGCACCCACTGCTACTAAAACATTGGTGCGTAGCCCTGCTGTACGCTGCCGATACTGACGTTCAAAACCGATCAAGGCACCTAAAACAAATGCCACAGAAAGACTGATTAAAGTATCCAGAATATTAGAAAAATCGGTATGTTGCAGAAATTTTAATTGCATGTTTCACCTCTTTATTATCAATGATTTTTAATGAAGGATAATGTGAAATACTGCAATTATGATGACGGCGTAAAACTCAGTCCTAAACCGAACCAATGCTGTTTCTCTGCATGCAAGCGGTCACCAAATGAGGCTTCCAGACTTAACACATTCGGAATAATACTGTACTGCACTGCGGTCTGAAAAAACGGTGCCTGACGATCCTGATTGTAGGTTTCAAGAATTAGCCCCACCCGATCCGTTACATTATAGGTTGAAGCCACGCCCCAACGAACAAGTTGCTCATCGGCATGTTGATAACCAATATTGGTATCTATGGCTAAACGCTGATCTAAAAATTCAAAACTCACCGGTACATTGAAAAACCAGTCCAGTTTGCCACCATGATGCGAAACATCATCACGTGAGAGCAACAAACTAGAACCAACCGCCCAATCATTTTCCATCGGTTTTAATATGGTTTTGGCCTGAGCTGAAAATCCATGAATCTGATCAATATCTTTGCTCGAATGATAACCTAAAGATATTTCTAAATTTTCATTAAGATTACAGGCAGGCACGACTTGATAACCCCAACTGCCATCTTTATTACGCGTATAAGTACTTTCCAGCTGACAATGCTTTGCTGTTGTAATCGAAACATCATCAGTATTGATCAGCGGACCAGCGTTACTTTTTTGTGTCAGCAATAAACCAGATAAAACAAATACATGAACAACAGCAATCCATTGAATGGAAGCGTGAAAGAACATAGGCTTCTCCCCATTTTAGGTGAGAAACTAAACAGGTTGCAGTCAATACAATAAATTTTGTGAATACAGCAAAATTTTATAGAAGGGTTAAAAAATTTATATCAAAGCTATCTCATTGCAAGACAGCCAACCTAACAGGCTATCTTGTTCAGTATTTGCTTTGATTTAATCGATGATTAAACCCGAACCTCGAACAACTACCCATTTAGGATCTCCGTGAATAAATTCAAAGGCATTATAGGACATGCGAATTGATTCACAAGTCCTATCGTATGAATTTTTTATTACATGATAAAATTTCGGTCTAAATTAAAGCTCTCTTACCACAACTGTTTTTGCCATTTTGTCGTGCCAGCCCTGTTTCTTGGCATCGAAAGCCACCCAGATTAAACCAATGAAAAACACCAATGTTGCAGGAATATAGCCAATGTAGCGAATAATCCCTTGCCCGACAGTTACATTTTCACCAGTTTTTTCATCCAGCACTTTTAAACGCAATAAACGCTTACCCGGTGTACCTGCAAATTTAATCCAGCAGAAAATATAAAAGACGGCGGTGATGATTTGCCAGATCCAGTCAGAGGTCGACATGAACTGGAATGATGAAAATCCATCAGAAGCCACCGTAGTTTCTCCACCACCAAAAATCATGGTTAGTGGAATCATCGCCACAATCACGATAATTGAATCAATAATTGCTGCGCCAACACGGATCCAGAAGCCTGCATACTCGTATTTATTAGACATTTTCCCCTCACTTTTTTATTTCTAAAAGTTAATATTTATCAATAATAACCTGTTGTTCCAATGATTTATATTATGTTTTGTTTTAATTCCCGATCAAAAAAGTCAAGCGTACGTTGCCAGACCACTTGGGCCTCAGGCAATCCACGACTGACGCTACGAAAACCATGCGGCATATTATAGGTATAGGCTTCGACCCGATCTCCCAATTGCTGGATCAGTTGCTTACGCTTGGTTGCTGGACAAAATGGATCTACATTCGACCAGTGCCCCTGTAAAATACGAACCTCATCCAGAGATTCTTTTTTCGGAATTCCTGCTCCTTCAATACCTAAAGAATGATGATAAACCACAGGTGCCAGCATATCGTCACGTTTCGCCATCTGGATCACATAGCCACCTGTTAAGCATTGTCCCAACATACCTAAACGACCATTTGAACGTGGATCTGCTTTGAGTACATCTAGCAATACATGGATTTCCTGATTGACCTCACTATCCGCTGCGTTACTGCGTCCTGCTTTGCTCACCATTGCGCGAATACAATATTTAACTGCACCGCCACTAAACAGATTAGGCACATAAACCAGATAGCCACGTTCTGCCAAGTCTTGAGCATCTTCCCGATACACATCAAGGATACCGAATAACTCGTGTAATAATAAAATCGCAGGCGCTTTTTCCGAAGCCTGCACTGGTACATAAACTTCTACTTCGATTTGACGTGTCGGTAATGTGATTGTTTTTATTTCCATTGCAGTCATCCATTGCATTCGAATCGTTTCCATACTATTTATGACAATTATTATTGTCAAATAAAAAAGGATGCCTGACGACATCCTTTTTCCAATGTATTTGAAGCTTAAATTAAATACTTAACAAGCTATTTAATGTCTCTGCTACATTTTTAGATTTTACTTTCGGTTGCAATGCTTTAAGCGCTTGCTGGACTTGAGTGCGTTGCGGTTCAGCCAAAGTGTACCAGCGAGAAAGCACTTGCAGTAAACGCGAGCCTAAGATTGGATTTTTCTCATCCAGATAAGCTGCCAACTCAATGAAATGATCAACACCAAAGCTCCACGTATTGACAGGATTAGCTGCCAGACCACCGCTGACTGAACGGATACGGTTTGGTGTACCTAGATCATAATCCACATGCTTGGTGAGATATTCAATGGTTTCAGCTGTCGCATTTGGATTAGATGCCTGAATGGTAAACCATTGATCCAAAGACAAGGCTTCATCTTTAAAACGGTTATAGAAATCCGCTAATGCAGCTTGCGCCTGTGGTGCATCATTCCAGACCAAAACACGTAATGCGCCTAAACGTTCAGACATGTTGCCCGTATTTTGGTATTGCGCATAAGCCAGCTCAAATACCGCATCATCACCCTGACGCGCCAGCATATTTAACATGATATTTTTGAGCGCACGTACCCCCATTGCCAAAGAAAACTCTTTTTGCAATGCAGGATCTAAGGCCAGATAAGTGTCTTTCCAGAATGAACCCAATTCGCGTGCTAAACGATTCAACACTGCTTCGCGCTTTTCCAGCACCAGCTCAGGTTCATAGTCCTGATCAATACGGCTACCTAAATAATTCTCGCTAGGCACATCAAATAAACGTGATGCCAACAAAGGATCCTTATTCACTAGCTCAGGTAAAGTGTTTTGAATGGCCTGAATATAAATATCAGCTTTGTGATCTGCTAATAAAATCCGTTCCAATAAGGTTTGTGTGGCTTGCCACTGGTTAAAACCATTGGTTTCATGCTGGATCAGGAAGGCAAGATCTTCATCAGAATAATCAAATACCAAATTCACAGGCGCAGAGAAATTACGCAATAATGATGCGACAGGTTGTTCAGTCACACCAGTAAATTCAATGGTGGCTTGATCCTGATCAAATAAATACACACCATCTTTCACATCATTTACAAACAGATCAGCACTGTGCAAGGTGTATTGCTCACCTGTATGGGCATTAAATAACGCCAAAGCTACAGGAATCGGCACGGCCTTCAGGTCTGGATATTTAGGATGCGCTTTTAGGCTTTGTTTTAAGCTGAGACGATAAGTTTGTGCAGTCGCATCATACTCACCTTTGGCTTCTAGCTTTGGCGTACCTGGCTGGTTATACCACGTCAGGAAGTTGGAGAGATCTACGCCTGAACCTGCACTCAATGCAGCAACCCAATCTTCAACCGTAACTGCTTGTCCGTCATGACGGTGGAAGTATTCATCTGTACCCTGACGATATTTTTCTTTACCGAGTAATGTCGCCATCATGCGGTTGATTTCCGCACCTTTCTCATACACGGTCGCCGTGTAGAAGTTATTAATTTCGACGAAATGGTCTGGGCGTGGTGGATGTGACAATGGACCCGCATCTTCTGGGAACTGATGCGATTTTAATACGGCTACGTCGTCAATACGTTGTACCGCAGCAGATTGTAAATCCTCAGAGAAAGACTGATCACGGAAAACCGTTAAGCCTTCTTTTAAGCACAGTTGGAACCAGTCACGACAAGTAATTCGGTTACCTGTCCAGTTATGGAAATATTCATGTGCAATGACTGACTGAACCCGCATAATCGCAGCATCCGTGGTGTATTCTTCATCGGCTAGCACACATGAAGTATTAAAGATATTTAAACCTTTATTTTCCATTGCGCCCATGTTGAACTGACTTACCGCAACGATCATGTAGTTATCGAGATCGTAAGGACGACCATAGTGTTCTTCGTCCCAACGCATTGAATGCTTTAAAGCTTCCATTGCGATGTGACATTTTGGAATGTCTTTTTCAATTGCATAAATTTCTAATGCAACATCTCGGCCTTCCGAAGTGGTATAACGGTCTTTCAATACGGCCAGATCACCAATCACGCACGCAAATAAATAGCTTGGCTTTTTGGTTGGATCTTGCCAGATTGCAAAGTGACGGCCATTACCTGCATCGCCTGTTTCCAATAAGTTCCCGTTTGCGAGCAATACTGGATATTTCTTATCGGCTTCTACACGGGTGGTGAATTCAGCGAGCACATCTGGACGATCTGGATAGAAGGTAATTTTACGGAAACCTTCAGGTTCATTCTGGGTCACGAACAAGTCACCTGCCTGATACAAACCTTCAAGCTGGGTATTTGATTCGGGATGAATCACGACCTGAGTTTGAATAATGACCTCATCTGGTGCATCGGTGATCACCAACTGCTCACTGTCTAAACGATACTGATCTGGATTGAGCAACTGACCATTTAATTGGATAGATTTTAATTCAAGATCACGACCCAACAGGATTAAATCACCTGTAGTTTGGCGCTTCATCACCAATGTTGAGTCTACAAGGGTATGGTCATCATAAACCTGAATATCCAGGTTGATCGATTCAACTAAAAAAGCTGGCTTTTGATAATCTTTTAAATAAATGGTTTGGTCTGCTTGTACAGGAGGCTGTGCCGCAATATTCATCAGTATTCCTTATCTTTCATCATGTCGTTTAGATGGTCTTGTTGGCAAGACTTCTTGATCAATCGATCATACGCCAACTTAAGCAACCTGTCTTTAGACGCATACATGGGTTTTAACAGTTTTATTGGGCTTAATCTTCTGCTTTTCAAATTGAATGCGTACAGAACATGGACGTTTAGACAGAATTACAACACAGTTTTCTATTCTTAAATAAAAACTACAGAACCCATTGCCTTATATCGCCTAACTTACATTTTTTGGCTGAGTTTTACATTTTGTGCACGGTTATTGCTTAACCAATTATGCCAATGTAGGTAAATAAAATAATAGAGGGCTATGACGATGGAATTAAAAGCACATCTTTATCGTTTAGAAAATATCAAGGCGATCCATGATCTCGCAAAAGCAGGTGTGGATCATCATGTCATTTCCGTTTTTTTAACAGCAGAAGGAATCGAGCTGACCACACTAGAAGTCACCAATATTGTGAATACTTATGATGCGCTTGGCAAAGAAAAGCTGCCAAGTAAAAAAGTACAGGCATTGATTGCCGCTAAAAAAATTGGACAGGAGGACGAAAACTTACCATGCCCTGTTTAGCCATTCACTTTAACCATAAAAAAAACCTCGAAAATCGATTCGAGGTTTTTTTATCACACTTAAGGCGTAGCACTATCTGTACGAAGCCAGACCACAGTACGTCCCAGTGCGGAAACGCCCATATAACCACGCATACGTAAACGTTTGCCTTCGCCAGTGACAACACCTTTGCCTTTATAGACACGACCAGATGTTGGCTCTAATACACGCCCATCTATATAAGAATCTGGTTTATTTGGATCTTCTCTAAAACCAGAGAGAATTTCCAATCCCAAAATCGGTTTATTGGTATTCGGTGCCGGACATTTGGTACAGTTTGTTAGCGCAATTCCATGCGAATTTGGATAACGATAAATAATTTTTCCATGATAACGTCCGTCATTTCCTTTACGGATTTCGACAATAGAGAGTTGTTCTCCCGTACGTTCTTCGATACTTTTCCAGTAACCTTCAATTGAAGCTGAAAATGATGCTGCGCTCGCGCAAGCAAATGTGAGTCCCATGATTCCTTTCATGAGCATACGATTTAGCATATTCACCCCGTCTAAAAAAACAACCTATTCAAAGAGATAGGTTTAAAGCACGAAAATTATCACAATTTTCATAAAGTTACACTGTACGCCAGAGTTCATTTGTATAAGAAATAACGGATTTTATGCATTAATTTCATAGGATAATGAGTATTCTTTAGACAAATAAAAAAGCCCAAACCAGTCGTTTAGGCTTTCTTAAAAATCAAATACAGTTATGGATTTGCACTATCGGTACGAAGCCAGACTTGTGTGCGCCCTAGCGCAGAAACACCCATATATCCACGCATACGCAGACGCTTACCATCCGCACTAAGTTGTGCTTTTCCTTTATAAATATTGCCGCTTTTTGGCTCTAGCACCCGGCCATCAATAAATTGATTCGGATTTTTTGGATCTTCCTTCAATCCCCATGCAATTTGCAGCCCCAGAATAGGTTTATTCTTAAACGGTTCAGGACATTTCACACAATGGGTCAATACCGTACCGCCGGGCACTGGATAACGATATACAATCGTTCCCGTATAAGTATTGTCTGCTTTCTTCTTGATTTCAACGATTGAAAGTTGCTCCCCAGTACGGTCATCAATACTTTTCCAAAAGCCTTCTGGTGTTGTGGCAAAGCTCATAGTGGCGAATACAGCCAAGCAACTTCCCATGAGTCCTTTCATGAGTGCATTTTTTTGCATAATAATCTCCGTAATGCAAAATAGATCCATCTATAACTTCATTTTTATGCGATCGTTTACAAACAGTCAACACAACTCAGCATTATTTAATTCATTAAAATAAAAGAAAATTTTAAGCAATTCACATATTTTATAATTAGTGATTATGGCTTGGCACAGTCTATTGGGTTCCTATTCACGCAATCGTGATGAGTGACCCTTAACATCCGTCCACTTTAGCTTGAGAATAAAAAACTCAGATTTTTCGCCCTGATTTGAATACGACATTTTAACTGTTTATAAACTTTGCATCACTCTAGCAATGGAGCATGTATAATTCCCTTTTTAATGGTCATAGGTTTAACATCAATGGATTTACAGATTCTACAAAAACAGTTAGATGAAAGTAGCCATTGCCCTCTATGCCAAGCTTCAATGAACTGGATAGAAGCTGAACAATACTCACAAGAATTCCAGTTCCATGAATGTAGTCATTGCCAGCATCGGGTATTTAAAAGCGATAGCAAACTAAATTGTCATTGTGCGCAATGTACCGCAAGTCGTAAAAAACAGACCCAACAAACCATTTTACAAGAACAACGTAAAAATAAAATCAAAGATGAAGTGGTGTATAGCCTCAATCAACTGAGCTTCTTGCATAAGCTATTTTTGCTAAGCTTGTTAGATCGCTATGCTCGTGAAGATGTACAACACGATGAGCTGATTCATTGGCAAAATATTAAATATCATGACTTTACCCCTAACTACTTATTTCAACATCAGCTCGTCCAAGAGCTACTGAAACTTGGGGTGTTAAAGTCGCAAGACAGCAATATCGAAACCGAACATTTTTATTTGAATATTCGACTCGATGGATACGCAGACCCAAGCCTATTCAGCATTACTCAACAATTACGGCAATGGTTTTATGAAAATCTGAGTTTAGGAATTCCCTTTAAAAGCACAGATGAAGTAAAAGATGCGCTGTATCTAGTGTTGTACCAAGAAATCGTACAGTTTATGCAGTTCTATTGCCGCACCTGGGGCATTCAGATTGCGGGGAATCGTCCTTTTCAGGCATTCTGTTATCGCCTCATGGAAGGACTTGCGGTCGGACAGATTTTCTATTTGATTCAAACTGCTTTGGAATATCTGCATAAACAAAAAGCCTTGCAGCCAAGAAATGATAAATTTATCAATACCAATTTGTTGAAAAAGACATTGGAACAATATCGTGAACGGGCATTGAATGAACGTTGGGAAACCACAACCTTGCCACGCCCCTACACCATTCCATTCAGTAAAATGAGTGAAGTATTATTATTTAAATTTTTGGGTTATGACGAAAGTATTTTTATCCAGCCCGTCTGGAAATCATGGCGAAAAATCGAGCCACGTTTAAATTTTTATTCAGTGAAACGTTGTATGTATTGTGGTTCAAATGACCTGATCGTAGATTATGATGCTCAAGATTATGTCTCTTTAATCTGTCGTAAATGTAAGCATCAAGATCACTATTTCACACGTTAATTCCTAGATTCAAGCCTGTATGAAGGATGTATTATGTCACAAAAACAACAATTGATTGATCAAGTCATTGAAGCTTGGCATGCTTTACAACAACAAGCTCCTTTAGTGCAATGCATGACCAACAGCGTTGCCAATAATTATGTTGCCAACATTTTACTGGCTGCGGGTGCTTCACCTGCCATGATCGACAACCCTTTTGAAGCAGAAGATTTCACAAAAATTAGTGCTGCACTCAGTCTGAATATCGGTACACCAACCACTGAACAAACCCAAGCTATGTTAATTTCGGCTAAAACGGCACAGCAGCATCAGGTGCCTTGGGTGCTTGATCCGGTAGGTTATGGCGCTGTTTTGAAATGGCGTAGTGAAACCGTTGATCAGCTTCTGCAGTTTCATCCAAGTATTATTCGTGGTAATGCTTCAGAAATCAGTACACTGGCTGGTAACAACATTCAGTCTAAGGGTGTAGACAGCACCTTGAATAGTCAGGATGTTTATGCGCAAGCTAAAAGTTTATTGCAATATACTGAATGTGTAGCGATTTCTGGTGAATCTGACTTCATCATTTCCAAGCCGTTAAATGCCGTGATTCAGGTCAATGGTGGTTGTCATTTACAGCCTAAAATTACCGCAACCGGTTGTGCCTTAGGTGCTTTAACAGCGGCCTATCATGCCGTTGCTCCCGCTACGATTGCAGCACTGGCTGCTCATATTCATTTTGCCATAGCGGGTAAACTGGCATTTGAGCATGCACAAACTGTCGGTAGTTTTAATGTCGCATTTTTGGATTATGTGCATATGCTTGATGATAATTTAATCCAGCAATATGTTGATATTGAGGTTATTTAAGGCAACATATGTACGGGATAAAACGCACTGCATAGTGCGTTTTCTTTATAGGAAAGATTATTCTCCGCTATCCCAATACCAATAGACTTCACCCCAATCTGTTTCAGTAAGTGTTGGCAATATTCCACCTTGGGTGAACTTGTATCAGGTTGTGCAGGAGTAGACCAGTAACCTGCTTTCTTTACTTTTTCCCCACCTTTTTGAGATATTCTTTCTTCATTAAACACCGAACTGCTGCCACCATCCTCAACTACTTTTTCCACCAGTATCCATGTCGTTTCTACTTCTTCTGAATTTTCAATTGTATCTGGTGTCGTAAAAAGGTCTGGATTGGTTTTAAAACACTGAACCGCTGGAGCTAATTTCCAGTCTTCAGGATGCTTGGCTGACATTTTTTCTTCATGTACCAGAAACTTACATGCTGAATATGATTCAGTAGATCGATAAAAACCTGTCACCATAATTGGTTCATTAGTTTTTACACTTATATTAGGATTTAAATAATATTTAGGTAATATTGGAGGATACTCTATACCCACATCTCTTTTATATAAATCATTTTTTAATAGATCTTTATAGTCCCATTGCGAGTCATAGTAATCACTTGCAATAAAGGTATTATTAGCTCTTATTGATACAATATCCTGTTTAGCTTTATAAATAGCAGCCGAGCCTTTTTCAACATGATCCATCCAGTCATAGGGATAATCTCTCCATTGAGCAATAAGAGCATTACGAATGCCACTCATTCTTCTTAATATAGGCAAAAAGCCCTCTTTTAAGTCATCCAAGCCATCAACTAAATGATGTAACACTCCTTTAAAATTTGGTAGTACAATGGTTCCCCAGACATAGTTGGCTTGATGAGATGGATGTTGGGCACGATGATCGGGTGCTAAATGAGCACTATATTTATCTAATAGTTCTTCTGCATATTGAATCAACTCCTCCCATAGCTTTACTGTTTCATAGTAATAATCATACGAAAGAAATTGTTCCAATAAATAGATTTCTTTTGGAAATAATTCTAGCTTATTTAAATCAACCATTTAAATTCTATAAATCTCAAAACCCTAAACTTCTATTACTTCACTGCCAATAGACTTTACCTCTAAATATCACTCAAACTCTAAAGGATCTATTTTATATTTCTTGAATAACATTTCACGAACTTTTGGATTAATATCCTCATCATGCTTAACAATTAAGAATATATCTTTCTTAGTTAAAGGGATAGATTTTAACACTCTAGGTAAATCAACAGTTCTAATAGCAGATATTTCACTAGGTTGCTTTAATATATCAGCATCTTGATCAACAAAGTTAAAATCAACACCTTGCAGATTAAAATAAACCATCACTCTTCTGTTTAAAGAATCACTATCATCATATAAAACTGTACCTGCTGGCAGAACAGTATATTCAGAATAATTATCAAAATTTGAAGCTATCTGCAAAGGTCGTTCTAAGACATGAATTTTAGGCACTTCTTTATTTCTCCAAAAATATAAATTAAATATAAGTTGAGTTGATACCAACACAATTAAGATAGCAATAATTACATTTTTCCTCATATTTCTATCTCCATTTTAATGTCGATATGTATTTTTAATATCTACTTTTACATCAGGTGATACTAGCAAATAGTCATTTAAGTTATCAGGTAAAAATAAATATTTTGGCATTTCATAACTACTTGCCTTAAATGCCAATTTGACTGTAGTTGGTAATACTTTCTCTGCATTAACAAATTTATAACCAGTCTTCGCCATACTTGGGATTGCTTTTTTTGTTGCTTCGAGACTTTGAGTCGTACAATTAGGAGCTAATGCAAAATAATCTTGAGCTAATATATAACTTTTAAAGTGCGCTCTTGCTTGGAAAGGACGAGAGTTTTCAATTAACTTATTGTAATAATTAAGAACATTAATTGCCTGACTATCAAATATTCTATAGCCATAAGCATATGTTGTCCTAGACTTTGCAGTACCTAATCCCTGTCTATTTTCATCAGCAATATAAGCTTGAAAATCATCCCAAACTCTGAGTACCCCTTCACCTCGGGGGCTATTAGATCCCTCTAAGGTAAATGGTCCGATACTTTCTGGCTTAGTTTTACCATAGCGACCGAAATCATAAATATAGTCTTTACCTTTTAATTTTATATAGACAGCAGTATGCCCATATGGTGATTCAGTTTTTCCCTCACCATAAGAACTACCCACCAACAAGTGCAGCTCTGCCTCTGGTTTTAATATAACTTTTTGAGTAGGCGGGTTTGAAGTACTTGTTGTTGTACTTTTTGTTACTTTAGTCATTATCTAGGCTATCCTGCTGGTCGAACCATTTAACTTCTAACTCATCATTTTCAGCAGATTTTATTGTTTTTGTCATACCATTTTCATCAGTAACTCCATAGATCTTTATACCAGTTCTTTTATTTAATATTGAGTAAGAGATTTCTTTTAAAACTTCACTACTGTTAGCATCTACTGCTTGAAAGTTCCTATGTTCATTTTTAATTCTTATATCAGGCATAGCCATTCTAATCATATTAACTTTTCCCCCACCCATAAACAAATGCTGCCCTGCTTTCACCTCAAACTTGCCACCTGTGGTCGGAAAAATCCCCGTTCCATTCAGCTTGATTTGAGAACCACCCGCTGTAATTACAATTTCTTTTGGACTAGTAATTTCAATACGATCTTCGGTCGAAATAATTTGAATCCCTTGCTTGGCAAGTAAATCCATGCCATCCGATTGGGCATGCGCTTCGAATTTTCCTTTCGCTGCAACCTGCTTGATCCCATTCTGTGCAGCAAACAGACTGATTCGGTTTTGAGCATGCGTAATCAGATTTTTTTGTGTGCTGAGATTAATACTATCGCCCGCTAGCTGATTAACTTGTCCATCTGCAGAAACATGAATATCTTCATTGGTACTCAGACCAATTCCTGCAGGTGAGCTCAGTAGCAATAAGGCTTTATTAAATCTAGCAATTTTTTCTTCGATCTGTTCGGCAAATTCTTTTAATTGTTCAACTGATTCAATCTCATCAGTTTGCTGATTCTTGGCAACTTCGCTTAACGCTTTGGCATTACTTTGATTGCCTTCAAGCTGCTGTTTGGCAGGCTGCGCATCTAAATGCTCGCCTTGCGCCTGATCCTGGTTCTGCGTACTCAACAATAAACCTTGACCTGCACGCACTGCGCCCCATTGGTCAGTACGCAGTTCAAAGCCTTCACCACGGTCTTCACTTTCAGCCTTATCCTTTGGATGGCTGAGTTTACCGAGATTCAGTTGGCTGACAGCATGACTACTTTGCAGTTGTGTACTGATCTGTCCCGTAGTGTCATCAAAGCGCAGCTGGTTAAAGCCCTCACCTTGGTATTCTTTGGATTTGATCCCTGCGAGTTTTTTGGTATCAGGTAGCTTGCCAGCATTGTCAAACTTGGTCGGACTACGTTGCGCCTCATGAATCCGCCCGACGACATAAGGACGATCAATATTGCCATCAAAGAAGTCAATCACCACGATTTCACCGATACGCGGTAAAAAACGTGCGCCATAACCTTCACCCGCCCACGGCGTCAGTACATCGACCCAAGCAGAATCGGTATCGTTATTGTTGGCGCCTGCACCCCCATCATGGCTATGATCATCTGCTCTCGTGAACAGGAATCTGACTTTAATCCGTCCCCATTCATCAACATGGATTTCATCACCACTCGGCCCGACCACTTTAGCACGTTGTGGATGTGCCGCTGGTCGATGTTGCAACGGATTATATTCTGGCACCAATGCAATATTACGGCGTTGTAGCGTCAATTGGTTCGCTTGGCGCTCATCCGTCTGCTCAGCATTTAAGCCTTTTAAATGCCACTGACTGTGTTGAAGCAAAGTTTGAACCTGATCCGTCAAGTCCTTAGGCAAATTGTTCTGGTTATAAAAGCTTTTTGAGGTAATTAAAAACTCTTTATCTGCCCCCTGATGCTGATCAATTTCAGGATGCTCATTCAACTCGAACCAATAACCCACCTGCGTATCCCGAACTGTAGAACTTGCAACAAACTGCTTGGCTTGAGCGTCGTAGTATTGTCCCAAATTCTGATTCAGTTTTTCGATCTGGGCATTGCCCGCTTTGGTCGTGCCATCTTCACCATTCAGGTCTTGAATCCACGCGGGTGAAAAGTGCCATGCCTGTTCCAATGCAAGCTGTTGGTTATCATGTTGATCACTATGATGATGCTTGCTCTGAACACTACCAGCACCTTCTTCCTGTTCCAAAGCATCGGCTTGCCAACGTTGTACATGTACCGCATTGGGTTGCAATGAACGCTGTGCGACGAATGCAATGATGCTGTCCTGAGTTTCCGTGGCGCTACTACGATGAAAACGAATATTATGGCGATCTAAAGCGTTATATTGAGTGTTGTCATCAATTAATCTGAGTTTCTGTGCCTGAATCTGCTCACTTGAGCTAGCAACTTTTAACTTGGCTTCATCAATCAGCCAGTTTATTCCTTCACTCCGCATCAAACGGGTAACAAAGTCATAATCGCTTTCATTGCTCTGCATGATAAAAGGACGGACATCATAGTCTTTGCTGAGTCCACTGATATCCAATGTCAAACTCGCTGCAAATAATGGACTTTTTGACTGCCATTCTTTAAAAATGGTCTGGATCACATCAACGACTGATTTCGCCATAAAAACACGGCTATTGCGTCGATGCTTCCATAGTGCAGTTGGATCTTGGACACGAAGTTTATAAAGGGTGAGCGAACCATCGCTTGCACCGACATCGGCTTGGGTCACGATGCCTGAGATACGGTTCAGTTCAGCTCTGTCGGTTACAATATCAATCGCAACCTGACTGCCAATAAAGCTTTTTAACGGAATGACGGCACTGGTCGAAAGACAGACCAGTTGAAGGTCAATGCCCTGATTGAGCTGATGAGTGCCTTCTAAATATTGTAAGAATACTTGATCATTTAAAGATGAGTTGGAGAACTGAGCATGGATCGCACGTTTTTGCGCGCTCAGCCCTAAAGTCTCTAAAGCTTGAAAGATATTATTCAGCATCTTTTTATAGATTATTTAATAAAATTTGGCGCATTTTATAAACAGCATACATACTTGTCTATATTTTTAATGTTACGCACCCACCAGCTTTTTCCTTGTAGGAAAAATCATCTGAGAAAATAAAAATATAGCTCACAGCGAGCTCATTATCACCAAACAAGGAATATTTTTTATTCAAAACCGAATCAACTTCACCTCTCCAATCAAGTGAAGTTGATTCAGATAAAATTAAACGCTTGCCTTAAAATAATACTCACTTGGCATATCAATCACTTCGACACAAAGTTGTAGCGGCAATTGATTTTCTACAGGCAGATAGGCTTTTTGTTCAAGTATAGCCAATAAGACCTTACCTAAATTCTGCTTTTGCACCTCGGTTCTACCGCTCAGCAAATACAGCTTTAAATGAATATAAGCATGTTGAGATTCGCCCATACCAATCAGAAAAGCGTCATCTTTAAAAATACGAGACTTCACATCATTTGGGCTAAACAGATCTGTTTCAATCAATGCCGAATTGACGCTGCTGAGTAATGTTTGCTGATCAAGTTCAGTGAGATTAGCTGAATAATTGGCAACGAGATGAGGCATTTTTTATTTTTCCTATTCAATAAATAACAACGCTAAACGGACTTGATCGTAGGCCATACGCGGACTGGTGGCTTCCACGATGGGACGTAATTTAATTGAACCATCATCAGTAAAATGTTCTGGATTCTTACGTTTATGTAACCGTTTATAAATCTTGCGCACTTCTTCAACCACTTCCTCACCAGGATTAGCCACCGAAATATCCAGTCCCTGTTCCTTATGCAGTCGTGCCAGATGGTTGATAATCGTAGCTGGTGTTAAACCTCGCTCATGCGCAATGTCTTCAATTTCATAACCGCCTTCGAATAAAGCACGAGTTTCATCTAAAGTCGCAGCAGCGTAATTCTGTTTGCCACCTTTGGCAATTTTCTTCTCATTGCGTGCAATTTCAGTCGCGTTAAGCGTACCACCGCAATGACGAATAAAGGCATTGTGCTGGGTGGTGAGATCGATATTTTCAAAGTTGGTTTCCGCTTCGGTTGATAACTCCTGAAAACGGCGGTCTGCTTTAATAGCCAAGCTATCCAGTTCTAAGGCCTGCTCATTAAAGCCCAGTAATTTCAGTCCCGTAAGTGACTTCAATCGGGATAAAGCAACATAGCCCTGACCTTTCTCGAAGGTATGACTTAAATTGATTTCTGCTGCCTCCAGCGTCATGCCCTGACTTTTATGAATAGTAATCGCCCAAGCCAAACGTAAAGGAATCTGCTGATAACTGGCAATCACCTTACCCGCTTCATTTTCGATTGACCATGTTTCTGGCTCAACCAGAAAAGTGGTGCCATCGGTCAGTTTTACTTTAGGTAAAATGCCTTGCTTATCATCTTCTTCAAAGCCAATGACTTCGCCCAAGCTGCCATTGATATACCCCATATCAAAGTTATTTTTTACAAACATCACTTTGGCATGTTTTTTCAGGGTCAATTCTTCTGGCGCACGTACTGAAGATTTCAGTGTTTCAATTAACTTTTCATTACCATCCAGCACTGCATTAAATTGATGGCTTTCATTGTCAATTTCATTGAGATGCTGATAATTAATATTATCTACATCCATATTATGTGTGTACAAACGGGTAAATGTTTCACCAATATCATGCTGGCGTGACTGGTGTAATGCCGAGATATGATTGTCCTGAATACTTTGCGCCCGAATCGCATTCAAAATCTGGTTGAGAATCTCATCATCCTGACGATGTTGTTCAGTTAAATAGCAAACTCTGAATTTGGCTTCCACCCAAGCATCGGACATAAAACAGAATTTATCACGATTGTTTTCATCTTTTCTGCCCACAGGCGGTAACTGGAAAAAATCCCCTGCTACAATAACTTGAATACCACCAAAAGCTTCATCACTTTCTTTAAAGTATTTTAAAACCTGATTTACCAGATTTAGTTGCTTAGCATGCAACATGGAAATCTCGTCAATAATCAGGACTTGGGCATTTTCCAAATGCTCTTTTAAATATTTACGCTCTTTCATACGCTTGAGGTCATCATCACTCAAGCTGTCTTTAATGCCGATACCTGCCCAAGTATGAATTGTCATCCCATTCATATGCGTCGCCGCAATACCAGTCGATGCCGTAATTGCAACGGGAACTTTGCGTGCTTTTAAATAATGAATGTACTGATTAAGCGTATAGGTTTTTCCTGCACCAGCTGAACCCGTCAAAAAAACATTTTCCCCAGCTTTAAGTAACTTCAGTGCAGTCTCTTGTTTCATAATTTCTTCAGTCAAAAACAACAGCACATAGCTTAACGATTTTTTGGCAAAAATAAAAATGCAATCCAGTACCAATCTGCTCTCTAACATCAAATGACGATCAGTGATTCAACTGGTGCGATCGTATATTTACGTTGACATCCAGATGTTTTCATTTAAGGTATTTATTAATGAATTCAGACTTGATCTATAAAAATGACTACTTCAAATCTTTATACTTATCAGCCAGATATACTAGGTGAAGATTATCAGCAACTGACCTTAAATTTCGCTGATGATTATGATGGAAAAGTTGTAGCCACTTTGGTAAGAAAGAAGGCCGCTCAAACCACAAAAAAAGCAGTTTTATACATTCATGGTTTTGCAGATTATTTCTTCCAAAAAGAAATGGCAGAACAATTTAACCAGCATGGTTATGATTTTTATGCGCTCGACCTAAGAAAATATGGGCGTTCCAGACTGCCCCATCAGAAATTCTACTACGTGCTTGATTTACGCGAATATGATGCCGAAATCAGCAAAGCGCTAGAAATTATTGGACAAGAAAATCATCAACAGGTTGTACTGGCTGGACATTCGACGGGCGGTTTGATTGCAACACTGTATGCTGCACATTATCCAGATCACCGTTTAATTAAAGCAGTTTGGGCCAATAGTCCTTTTTATGATTTCTACAAAAGTACCATCGAGAAAAAACTCGGCATTCCCTTGCTCAGTGAAGTTGGTAAACGACTACCAAAAGCGAAGTTCCCAAGTGGTCTCAATCAATGGTATACCCCAAGCTTACATAAGGATTTCTATGGGGAATGGGAATTCAATTTAGACTGGAAACCAAAAACCATGCCATTTGTGAATTTAAGTTTTGTGACGGCAATTCATGAAGCACAAAAAGAAATTCATCAAGGTGTGACCTTAAGTGTTCCCACCTTGATCATGCACTCACATCAATCCAACAATCCAAGAAAATGGGGTATTGATGCACAGCAAAGTGATGTCATTTTGGATGTAAAAGATATGACTCATAATGCTAAAAAAATGAAAGGTGACGTACAAACGCTAGCAATTCACAATGGTTTACATGACCTTGTGCTTTCAGCCCCACCCGTACGGGAAAAAGTTTATCAAGGACTTTTTGACTGGCTGGCAGAAAAACTTAAATAATCACCATGACCTTTCAATGCTCAACCGTCTTGATAGCGTTTGAGCATCTGCTTGGCGGGATGATCTATAGGTAATAATTCCATCAACCTCTCCACAGCATCAATTGCTTCAGGGCTATATGCCAGATGCTTTAATAAAATATCACTTTCCTGCGCCTGAAAAATAGCATGACTCAACCGCGATTCGATGCAGTCACGCCATGTACACAAAAATGGACTCTCGGTTTTCGCTAGAAAAATGCCTGTATAACATTGTAAAGCGGTATTTAAATATCCCGCATCCAGTGCCTGCTCCAGTTGCAGAAAATCCGCTTCAACTGGAATTTTCAACTGATAAGGTCGTGAACCTAAGGCATTCCCTAATCGTTCTCTCAGATGGGACATCTCAGCCTTTAAAGTTCCAATACTGACTTTGCGCTCACCATATAGTGCTTGATGTAAGTGATCGAGGCTCATGCCTTGGGGACATAACGCTAAAATCGTCATAATTTCAATCTGCCGTGGGGTCAGCATCAGATTTTTACCATTCAATGTGGCTTGAGGAGCAGAAAAAGTACGTAAATAAAGCGATTGCTGTTGTAACTCCTGTATAGCCATTTGAATAATTGAGGCACAACGTTCAACAGCCAGCAGACCTAGACTATTATGATTTTTCCAAGTCGTTGATAAATCCACTACACCTAAAATCTGCTTGGAATGAGGATCAATCACAGGAGCCGCATAACAAACCCAGTCATGTACGGAAGCCATGTAATGCTCATTAGAAAACACACAACTGGATTGACGTGTTTTCAAAGACAATGCCAGTGCATTGGTTCCAACCAGTTCTTCCTGCCACTGCCCACCTGCAACAAAATGCACCCGTTCAGCAGCATTGCGCATTTGCGCACTGGATGCCGTCCAGATAATGGTACTTCCCGCATCACCAACTGCCAGCACCATCGACGATTGTTCTGCAATATGCTTTAGATCTTCTTTGCAATATTCCAATGCCTGCATTAATGAACTTTTACTTTCAGCACTTTGATCTTGTAAAGGCGCAGCATCGCGCTCTTTAGGAATATTGGCTTGAGTTGAACGCTCCCAAGAGCTTGCAATGCTTTGTCCAAGTTTTTCTGCATGTTGCGGATTTAAAACACTTTGTGTACGACATTGCTCGACCAGCATCCGTTGCTGGATTAGCTCTTTTTTTGTGAACATTTGTAATTTCCTTGTTCATTCACAGGCGGTTCCAACCTTTTCCCAACCTAGGGTTATTTAAGCTCTGTTCAATAACGTACTTGGTACTTTATTCAAAATTACACACATAAAGGAATATGTTTATGCGCTATATCGATCCTAACCAACCTGATTCCAAAATACACTTTAAAGCCCAATATGAAAACTTTATTGGTGGACAATGGGTGGCACCAGTCAAAGGAGTGTACTTTGACAATATTTCCCCTGTCGATGGCAAAAGCTTTACTCGCATTCCACGCTCAAGTGCAGAAGATATTGAACTAGCACTTGATGCTGCTCATAAAGCAAAAAAAGAGTGGAATAAATCATCTCCAACCACCCGCTCAAATCTGTTACTGAAAATTGCAGACCGCATGGAAGCCAATCTGGAAATGCTGGCTGTTGCTGAAACGTGGGACAATGGCAAACCAGTCCGTGAAACACTTGCAGCAGATATCCCCTTAGCCATTGATCATTTCCGTTATTTTGCTGGCTGTATCCGTGCTCAAGAAGGTGGAATTTCTGAAATTGACGAAGATACCATTGCCTACCATTTCCATGAACCACTGGGCGTTGTTGGGCAAATCATTCCCTGGAATTTCCCTATTCTCATGGCTGCATGGAAGTTAGCTCCTGCTTTAGCAGCAGGTAACTGTGTAGTGATCAAACCTGCCGAGCAAACGCCTGTTGGCATATTACTGGTTGCAGAACTTATTCAGGATCTATTACCAGCTGGCGTATTGAATATTGTGAATGGCTACGGCGCCGAGGTGGGCCAGCCACTGGCAACCAATCCTCGTATTGCCAAAATTGCTTTTACAGGTTCTACACAGGTTGGGCAACTGATCATGCGTTATGCAACTGAGAATATCATTCCAGTCACCTTAGAACTCGGTGGGAAATCACCCAATCTGTTCTTTGCCGATGTGATGGATCAGGATGACGATTTTCTGGATAAAACCCTTGAAGGTTTTGCCATGTTTGCCCTAAATCAGGGCGAAGTGTGTACCTGCCCGTCTCGTGCTTTGATTCAGGAAAGTATTGCTGATCAATTTATGGAAAAAGCCATCGAACGAGTGAAACGCATTAAACTTGGACATCCGCTTGATACAGAAACAATGGTAGGCGCGCAAGCGTCATTGGAACAACAGCAAAAAATCTTACGTTGTATCGATACAGGTAGACAAGAAGGTGCCGAAGTACTGTTAGGTGGTCATGATCGTAAAGAAGTTGGTAATGGTTATTACATCGAACCAACGATTTTTAAAGGCCATAACAATATGCAGGTCTTTCAGGAAGAAATCTTTGGCCCGGTCCTCTCTGTAACGACATTTAAGGATTTCGATGAAGCCATTCAGATCGCCAACGACACCATGTATGGTTTAGGCGCTGGTGTCTGGTCACGCTCCACCCATACAGCCTATCGTGCTGGCCGTGCAATTGAAGCTGGTCGCGTCTGGACAAACTGCTACCACATTTATCCTGCCCATGCTGCTTTTGGCGGCTATAAAAAATCAGGTGTAGGTCGAGAAAATCACAGAATGATGCTTGATCATTATCAACAAACGAAAAACCTTTTGGTGAGTTATTCAACCAAAGCAATGGGCTTTTTCTAAGCGAGATATTCATCATATCCACATAAAACAGCGAGCATAGGTTTCTTGTTAAAGACCTACGCTCGCTGCGGAAGTAAAAGTCACTTTGCCCAGACTTATCAATCCCTTTTTCTTAAACAAGCATCTTTTGAAACAGAGAATTCCCTTTCATTGATATGACAACAGATTAAAAACACAGACATTCACAATCGAGTTTTGCACAGGGTGTGCAAATCGGCATTGCTTTTGCATCTTGCTGATTAAACGAATACATGGAGCTTTGTATGAACAATCAAGAACCCATTTCTGCATTGTCAGCATCCCCAACCTCTTCTGAGGATTATTTTGCCCAAAGACAGCTCAAGCAAGGTGCAGTTGGCTGGTTATTACTCATCGGGCTGGGTGTGGCCTATGTAATTTCTGGCGATTTTGCAGGCTGGAATTTCGGTATCGCTCAAGGTGGCTGGGGCGGTATGTTTGTCGCGACCACGATTGTCGCCTTTATGTATTTATGTTTATGCCTTTCCATGTCGGAAATGGCGACGATGTTGCCAACAGCAGGTGGCGGCTATAGTTTTGCACGTACGGCATTTGGCCCTCTGGGTGGCTATTTAACAGGTACGGCAATTTTGATCGAATATGCAATTGCTCCTGCCGCAATCGCCACCTTTATTGGTGCTTATTGTGAATCACTATTTGGCATCGGTGGCTGGCAGGTCTATTTGGGATGCTATCTCATTTTTATGGGTATTCACCTTAAAGGTGCTGGAGAAGCACTTAAAATTATCTTTGGTATTACACTGGTTGCAGCCATTGCACTGGCTGTTTTTATTGTTGCCATGTTTCCGCATTTTAGTCTACAGAACCTGTTTGATATTCCCGCTGGACAACAACGCGGCGCCAGTGCTTTTCTACCGCACGGGTATCTCGGAATTTGGGCTGCTGTTCCCTATGCAATCTGGTTTTTTCTAGCTGTTGAGGGTGTCCCTCTTGCTGCCGAAGAGGCCAAAGATCCAGCCAAATCACTACCTCGCGGATTGATCGGTTCCATGTTGATTTTAACAGCCTTTGCCATGCTGATTTTATTCTTGGGTGTAGGAGCTGCTGGTGCAAGTTCATTGCAACATTCTGGCGCACCACTGGTCGATGCCTTAGTAAAAGTTTACGGTCAAGGCACATGGCTCGCCAACTTTGTAAATTTTGTGGGACTTGCAGGACTGGTCGCCAGCTTCTTCTCGATTATCTATGCCTATTCAAGACAGATCTTTGCCTTATCCCGTGCTGGTTATTTGCCAACTTCACTCTCACTCACCAATCAGAATAAAGCCCCTTATTTGGCCATTATTATTCCAGGCATTATCGGTTTCTTACTGTCTTTAACTAAGGAAGGTGATTTACTGATTTTAATTGCTGTATTTGGAGCAACCATTTCCTATGTATTGATGATGCTTTCACATATCAAATTACGTCTATCCCGCCCAATTATGCATCGTCCTTATAAAACGCCTGGTGGCATTTTCACTTCAAGCATTGCTTTGATACTTGCTGCAATCGCTGTGATTGCTGGCTTTCTGGTCAACCCTAAAGTCTGGTGCATAGCCGCAGCAATCTATGCACTATTTATTGGCTATTTCATGTTTTACAGTCGTCATCATTTGATACAAGGCACCCCAGAGGAAGAATTTGCTCATCTTAAAGCCGATGAACAGAAATAAATCATCAGATTAAGGAGAATCTAATGCGCTATCGTCAAATCGTGGCTCAACAACAATACAATTTTGCCGACTTGAAAACCTTAATGGCTAAAGCCACCCCTTTACGTTCTGGTGATCAGTTGGCGGGTGTTGCAGCACAAGATGCCACTGAACGCGTCGCTGCACAAATGACACTTGCGGAAGTACCACTCAAGAATTTTTTAAATGAAACGGTCGTGGACTATGAAACGGATGAGATTACCCGACTGATTATGGATGAACACCGGTCAGATCTCTTTGCACCTGTTGCACATTTTACTGTAGGTGATTTCAGGAACTGGCTCTTAAGTGAAGATGCAACGACAGAAAAACTGCAACAGCTTGCTACTGGTTTAACACCTGAAATGGTCGCTGCTGTCAGTAAAATCATGCGCAATCAGGATTTGATTTATGTTGCCAGTAAATGTGAGGTGATTACCCAGTTTCGCAATACCATTGGTTTAAAAGGTCATTTATCCACCCGCCTGCAACCCAATCATCCAACAGATGATGTACTCGGTATTTCTGCCAGTATTCTGGATGGATTAATGTATGGCAACGGTGATGCTGTCATCGGTATTAATCCAGCAACAGACAACCTGCATAACTTATCTGAACTGCTCAAACTCATCGATCATGTTATTCAGGAATATCAAATTCCTACCCAGTCTTGCGTCCTGACTCATATCAGTTCAGGTATTCAACTGGCAGAAAGAAATGTCCCGATTGACCTGATGTTTCAATCCATTGCTGGTACACAAAAAGCCAATGAAGGCTTTGGTATTTCTCTAGCCATGTTGCAAGAAGGCTATGAAGCCACGTTGGCTTTAAATCGAGGCAGCATTGGAAATAACGTGATGTACTTTGAAACAGGCCAAGGCAGTGCCCTGTCTAGCAATGCACATCATGGTGTTGATCAGCAGACTATCGAGACACGTGCTTACGCCGTTGCACGTAAATATAATCCTTTGCTGGTGAATACTGTCGTCGGCTTTATTGGTCCCGAATATCTTTACGATGGCAAACAGATTATTCGTGCAGGCTTAGAAGATCATTTTTGTGGAAAATTACTTGGCGTTCCGATGGGTTGTGATATTTGCTATACCAACCATGCCGATGCTGATCAAAATGATATGGATGTGCTGTTAACCTTATTTGGAACAGCAGGCATTAATTTTATTATGGGAATTCCAGGTTCAGACGATGTCATGTTGAATTATCAAACCACCTCTTTTCATGATGCGCTTTATCTGCGTCAACTACTTGGACTAAAACCTGCACCTGAATTTTCACACTGGTTAGAACAACAAGGGATCCTACGACAACAGCAGCATCATATTCATTGGGCAGAGCAAGTGCCTGCTCAATTTTCCAAACTGTTTATGCACTAAGGAAGGCACATGAAACTTTCTAAAGATATTCAATATCCTGCTCAGGCTCATCAAGATCAGTGGGAAACGCTAAAACAGTTTACTGATGCCCGCATTGCGATTGGACGTGCGGGATGCAGTATTCCGACTCGTGCATTGCTCGATTTTCAATTGAGCCATGCTCAAGCAAAAGATGCAGTTTTCCAGTCCTTAAATGTCGAATTGCTGGCTGAGCAGCTACAACAACTGAGCTTAAATCCAATCCATGTAAAAAGTCAGGCTGAGCATAAAGAGCTTTATTTAAAGCGGCCTGATTTAGGTCGTCTACTCTGTAGTCACTCTATTGAACAACTTCAGAAAATTAAAACAGATCAACAGCACTATGATGTCTGTATCGTGATTGGCGATGGTCTATCGGCCCGCGCCATTGAAGAAAATGCTCTCCCTTTTATTCAGGCACTTATTCAGCCCTTTGCAGAGCAACAATGGTCTGTAGCACCTATTGCAATCGCTACAGGGAGTCGGGTTGCCTTGGGAGATAAAATTGCTGAGATTTTTAAAGCACGCATGCTCATTATGCTGATCGGAGAACGTCCTGGACTGAGCTCTCCTGACAGTATGGGACTTTATTACACATGGGAAGCCCATAGTGATTGTCTGGACTCACAACGTAACTGTATTTCAAATATTCGTCCTGCAGGTTTAAGTATTCCTATCGCAACCCAACGCTTATTGGCGTTAATGCATAACTCGAAACAATTGGGTCGTTCTGGTGTTGATCTCAAAGATGAGCATGTTATCCCTGTATTAGAAGAGTCTCAAAACCGTAAGCTACTATTTTAAAATGATTTTTAAACAACAACGCGCTCTTCTTTATTCAACTTAGGTCAGGATTAAGACATTGACTGTATAAATGCTTTAAGATGCGGTATTTTCCTATATCAATCATGGGTACGCGATAATGACAAAGTCCACCTTTATGAAAACAGTCAATGTTATTCAACACCTTGCTTTTGAAGATCTGGGTTCTTTAGAAGATGTTTTTTATCAGCTCGGTTTTCGCGTACGTTATTTTGAAGCTGGTGTCGATGATCTGAGTCCCGCCCTGAATTATGAAGGACTCACAGTGATATTAGGTGGGCCTATTGGCGTATATGAAACAGAGGACTATCCATTTCTCGTAGATGAAATTGCTGGACTTAAACAACGCCTTAAAGCCAATAAACCAACCATCGGCATTTGTTTAGGTGCACAATTGATTGCACATGCATTAGGTGCAAAAGTCTATGCAGGACACCAAAAGGAAATTGGCTGGAGTCAGTTAGAGATTAAAGCGGTTGAAAATAATCCATTAGCAGCCCTCGAAAATGTAGAGGTTTTACACTGGCACGGCGATACTTTTGATTTGCCAAGCAATGCCACCTTACTTGCCAGTTCAGCCATTTACCCAAATCAGGCCTTTTCTATAGGAAACAATATTCTTGCCTTACAGTTCCATCTTGAAATCACTGAACAAAGCTTTGAGAAATGGTTAATTGGTCATACCTGTGAAATACGTCATGCAGGGCTGTCGATTCCGCAGTTAAGAGCAGATAATTTAGCTTATGCAACGCAACTGGAGAGTCAGACTGCAAAAGTCATCCAGCATTTCCTTGCGCATTTAGAGCAAGAATAATTTTCAAAGGCTTAAAAGAAATCCTCATTTCCAGTGCTTTAATTATTTAAAGCACTTCTTGCTACGCCTAAAAATAAGACAATATGAATGAGAACACATAAAAAATACACTTTAGGTAGCAAAGGAATACGCTTTAGGACAAATACTGTCATCCAATCACTGAAATATTGAAAGAAAATCTAATTCATTCTACTGTTCAAAGAATGTGCAGCACATTGCAAAGTGATTAATAATATTTTTGTGATTGAGAAAAATGGTTATTTTAAAATTTATCAAAAGTTTTCATACGCTGAATACGTATTTAGTTCTGTCTGCTCTTGTACTGATGGTTCTCTTAATCTATTTCTATCAAATCAATCCGCTTTAATTGGAAATTATGAAAATTCCATCATAAGAGAATCATCGTCTATGATTTTCTAATTGTATTTTTATTTAAAGAAAAAGGGCCTAATAAATATTAGGCCCTTTTCGTATTACTTCTTATCTGCTTTAAAGCTATCTTTCAGATCAAGGATACGGTTAAACACAGGTTTTTCCGCTTGATGATCATACTGATCCGCAACAAAATAACCTTCACGTTCAAACTGGAAACGATCTTCAGGTTTTGCTTGAGCCAAAGCAGGTTCAATCACCGCTTGAACGATTTTTAATGATTCTGGATTCAGATGTGCAAGGAAATCATCATCTGCATCAGGCGCAGCTTCATTAAATAAACGGTCATAGATACGAACTTCCGCAGGTAGACCCTTGCTCGCCGATACCCAATGCACCACCCCTTTCACTTTACGCCCTTCAGGATTCTTACCTAAAGTTTCAGGATCAATTGAACATTTAAGCTCAATCACTTCACCATTAGCATCTTTAATCACTTCATCGCATTTGATGACATAAGCATGGCGTAAACGCACTTCACCATCAGGAATCAGACGTTTAAAGCCTTTAGGTGGCACTTCTTCGAAATCTTTACGATCAATATAAAGCTCACGTGTTAAAGGAATAATACGCTCGCCCATATCAACGTTTGGATGACGTGCATGAGTTAAATCTAATTCTTCTGGTAAGTTGGTGAGCGTGACTTTAAGTGGATTTAATACTGCCATGCCACGTGCTGCTGCATTTTCCAATGACTGACGTATACAGAATTCAAGCATAGCCACATCGACAATACCATCAGTCTTTGAAACGCCAACACGCTTACAGAAATCGCGTAAACCTTCAGGTGTAAAACCACGTCGACGCATACCGACTACGGTTGGCATACGTGGATCATCCCACCCCTGTACATAGTTGCCTTCAACCAATTTACGCAATTTACGTTTAGAGGTAATCGTATAGTCAACATTTAAACGTGAAGACTCATACTGACGTGGTACTGCTTGCGAGTGAACTTTCTCTACAATCCAGTCATAGAAAGGACGGTGATCCTGAAATTCTAAGGTACAGAGTGAATGGGTAATGCCCTCAATCGCATCTGACAATGGATGAGCATAGTCATACATTGGGTACATTTTCCATTTATCACCAGTTTGGTGATGCTCTGAATGCAATACACGATAAAGAATCGGATCACGCATATGGACATTTGGGCTAGCCATATCAATTTTGGCACGTAGAACAGCACCGCCTTCCTGAATTTCACCATTACGCATTTGTTCAAAGCGTGCTAGGTTCTCGGCAACCGTTGCATCACGGTATGGAGAGTTTTTACCAGGTTCAACGAAATTACCGCGGTTCAGCTTAATTTCTTCTGGGGTTTGCAAATCAACATACGCATCACCTTGTTCAATCAACTGAACTGCCCATGCATAAAGTTGATCAAAATAACCCGATGCATAACGCGGCTCACCATTCCAGTTAAAGCCTAACCATTTTACGTCGTTGGCAATACCATCAACATATTCTTGTTCTTCAGCATCCGGGTTGGTATCGTCAAAACGTAAATTACATAAACCATCGAATTCTTCGGCAATACCAAAGTTCAAACAAATCGCTTTAACATGACCAATATGCAAGTAACCATTTGGCTCAGGCGGGAAACGTGTGACAACTTTTTGGGTACGACCTTCTTTTAAATCATCAGTAATGACTTGGCGAACAAAATCTAAGCCTGCCTGTTGTTCTTGCTGCGCAGCATCGACAGAGGCTTGAGTATTCGGCGTCGGGGTCTTTGGCAGTTCTGAAACAACATCATTTGGCTTCATAGGGTGTAAATCACTTCTTACAGTTAAAAAATAGGAAATAAAAACGCAATCTTTACTTTTTCTGAAAGATTTTAACGTTTTTTACTTGCCTTGTAGTTTACAGTTTGCTTATGCTTCTCTCAACCAAAAACCCATGGTCAATTTGCCCATGTTTAGGAGATTAATGTAATGAGTTTTCCTCAAGTCGAATTAAATACCAACAAAGGTCGTATTGTTCTTGAGCTTAACGCTGAAAAAGCACCAAAAACGGTTGCAAATTTCTTAGAATATGTACGTGACGGTTTCTATGACGGCGTAATTTTCCACCGTGTGATTGATGGTTTTATGATCCAGGGCGGTGGCATGGACGAAAACTTCAAAGAGAAAGCAACTCGTGATTCAATCGAAAACGAAGCTGACAACGGCTTAAGCAACGATGAAGGCACAATTGCAATGGCGCGTACTCAAGCTCCGCACTCTGCTTCTGCTCAATTCTTCATTAACGTTAAAAACAACTCTTTCTTAAACCATACTGGTAAAACAGCTCAAGGCTGGGGTTATGCAGTATTTGGTAAAGTTGTTGAAGGTCTTGACGTTGTAAATGCAATTAAAGGCGTTCGTACAGGTAACCGTGGTTACCACGCAGACGTTCCTTTAGAGAATGTTGTGATTGAATCTGCTAAAATTATTTCTGAATAATTTTATCCAGCAGGATTCTTTGTGACTTATCTGTTTATTTCAGATTTACACTTGTCACCTGATCACCCTCGACTCGTTCGAGGGTTTTTGGCTTTATTAGATGAATACAAGAATAGAAATACTCAGCTCTATATTTTAGGTGACTGGTTTAATGCCTGGATTGGTGATGATTATACTGCACCATGGCTAGATGAAATTATCACTGCCCTACAATCCTTTTCTGCCGCAGGTAATCAGATTTACTTCCAAGTGGGAAATCGTGATTTTGCCTTAGGTCAAAAGTTTTTAGATCAATTCAACGGTACTCTACTACCCGATGTTTTTGCGATTGAAATTGGTCAAAAGAAATTTCGACTGGAACATGGCGATGCCTTATGTACAGACGATGTGGCTTACCAACGTTTCCGCAAAGTGATTCGTAATCCTGTGCTATTGGGGCTAATAAAACGAACACCGCTCAGTTTTAGACAAAAACTTGCCAATGGTTTTCGTAAAAAAAGTAGTGCAACCAAACAACTGAAAAGCTATGACATCATGGATGTGAATGCTCAAGCAGTAGAATCCGTGATTGAACACGTTGATTATTTAATTCATGGTCATACTCATCGCCCTGAAATCCATCAGCTGCAAAATAAGCAGCGTATTGTATTAGGCGACTGGCGCGAAGATTCTGCATGGATATTAGAGCTGAATGAGCAAGAAAATTATCAATTAGATTTTAAACAGTGGACTTACTAAATAAATTAGCTGAATTCCCTTAATATCCCTTCAGTATCCCCATCCTTTTTCCAAAGCTTAAATTATTTAGCTTGTTCTTCACTCAACCTTCTGTCGATTAATTCCTTGCACTACATCAGCGCTTTAGCCGTTTTACTTAGCTCAAGCACATACGACTTAAATCTATATAGAAATCACATTTAGCTACTTTCAGCGGCAGTTAGATCAAGTAAAATAAATTAAATTTTTAATTGAGTGAATGACGGATGGATACCTTAGCTACAGCAAAAACACGTTATGCAACCAAAGCTTATGATGCAGAGAAAAAAATTCCAAAAGAACAATTTGAAAAGCTTCTAGAAATTTTACGTTTCAGTCCTTCTTCTGTGAATATCCAGCCGTGGCATTTTCTGATTGCTGAGACAGATGAAGCCAAACAACGTATTGCATCAGGCTTGACGGGCAACTATGTATATAACGCAGCTAAAGTGCTTCATTCTTCGCATACTTTAATCTTTTGTACGCGTACCGATATCTCGGCTGAGTATTTAGAACAGTTATTACAACAAGATGATCTCAGTGGCCGTTTTAAAGATGAGACTGCAAAACAAGGACAACGCGCCACACGCGAAGGCTATGTCGAGTTTTATCGTAATGAACTCAAAAATCTTTCAGCATGGATGGAAAATCAGACCTATCTGGCATTAGGACAACTCCTCTTTGCTGCTGGTCTGGAAGGAATTGACGCAACACCAATGGAAGGCTTTGACCGTGACACCATCAATCAGGAATTCGGATTAACTGAAAAAGGTCTAAAAGCCTCGGTCATCGTGGCCTTAGGATATCGCAGTGAAAATGATTTTAATGCCAAACTGCCTAAATCACGTCTCCCTGATGACGTGATTTTCACACGTTTATAAGCATTCAAAAAAGGGAGTATTAATTACTCCCTTTTTACATCATGGCTTTTGCCAGACAAAGTACCGCAACAATACCACTGACCAGACCAATCCACGTATAAGCCTGCAAGCGCTCTTTAAAGAAAATCACACCGCTCAACACACCGAGTACCACCACCAGAATATTCATACCCGCAAAAACAATTGCAGGCGTTTCCTTGAACATCATATGTGCTTTTACATATAAAGCGATATTGGCGAAATTCAGTACGCCGAGTACTAAACCCGTAAAAATATTTTTAGGTTGCCAATTGGGTTGTGTAATCGCGATATAAGCAATTGAAAGTATAAAAGCACCTATAAAAGCGAGATTGAGCGTAACAGCGGATTGTAATCCCAAACTACTGCTATATTTAAGCAGAACATCAATTGCAGCATAACCCGCCCAAACACTAAATAGAAATAAGGAGGACTTTAAGTTTAATCCTTTGCTGGCTTTCTCGGTTGCCTGTCCAATAATAATCGCTAAAATTGCGATGATTCCTAACCCCACACCGAGCAATTTGATCTGGCTGAACTGTTCCCCAAAAATAAAATAAGCCGCCAGCAAGGACAAAATCACTGCTAGGCGCTGTGCAATTTCAGTTTTAAGAATCCCGGCGAACTGTAAAGATTTTGCCAGACACAGAAAAATACTCGGCAATAAAATGGCAAGGATTAAAATCAACCACCAAGGGGTGTGATTGAAAGAAATATGGGTAATATCGGTCTTGAACCAGTAAAAACATAAAATGCTTGCACTCAAATAATTCCATGCAATCATTTGAAAAACATCAAATCCCTTTGCTTTCAGATACTTCAATACAATCGAGACGAGAACACTACAACATGCCGCAGCAACAATCATTTCCATAATATTTATTCTAGCTTTTTAAAACACAAAAAAATGCCAGTCGATTAAAAGACTGGCATTTTCTTAAAGATCATCGATCAATTAACGATTATTTTCGTCTTCTTGACCATCTTCAAATTTAGTTTCGCCATCGAAGCCACCTTGATGACCGCCACCGAAGCCGCCTTGACCACCGAAGCCGCCTTGACCGCCGAAGCCACCTTGACCACCGAAGCC
>NZ_LRPD01000047.1:0-3177 GCF_001605865.1 Acinetobacter sp. NRRL B-65365
GCTGCTGTTTAAGCCAAAGTCTGGCGCAGTGTTCAGCAATAGCAGACGTCCCACCTACAATTAAGATTTTTGGTTGATTTGACATTTAGGCCCCTAATAGACGACGAGACATTTCCGAGCTGATGCCGGGATCCCGATATTTTAAAAATTCATTTAAGCGCGGATAGCCCGCTTCAAATAGTGATCTTGGCATACGAGCATCTTTGGCTAAATAAAGACGGCCTTGTGCTTGCTCGACAATATGATCCAATTCATTTAACAGTTTTAACGTTTTTTCACCGCGATTAGGGAAATCCAACGCCAAAGTAACACCAGATTTTGGAAAGCTCAGCAACCCACCAGACTCACGATCACCAAATGTTTTTAATACGGCTAAAAACGAGCCCTCGCCCGACTTTTTAATCGCATTTAGCATCTCTTGGGTAACTTCTTTACCGATCTCTTTCGGAACAACACTTTGATATTGGTAAAAACCTTTTGGCCCATACATTTTATTCCATTCGTGCATGGCATCTAATGGATAAAAGAATGGCTCGTAATGTACTTTTTGTGACTGGCTTTTTAACGAGTTGCCATGAAAATAAGCAAAGTTAAAGAGAGGTAAACTGAGTTTGTTCACCAATGAAATAGGAGGCGTAATTGGAAATGTTTTATCGTTAATTTCAGGTTCTGCTTGCGTAGACATACTCGCCAGATTTCCCCGCGAAAAAAGTCCTTTGGCATTCGCACCATTCATACAATCAATCCAGGATACCGTGTATTCCCAGTCTGGTTCAGATGAATCAGAGAGTGAAAAAAATTCATCTAAATTGTGATAAGGAATAGTTTCTGCATCAATCCACGAACTTTGAACCGGACGTAATTGTATTTTCGCCTCTAAAATTATACCTGTTAGGCCAATTCCACCTAAAGTTGCATAAAACCAATCTGCTCTTTCAGTCTTTGAACACTCAATAATTTCACCATCAGTTCGTACAAGTTTTATTTGCAGAACATGGTCACCAAAAGAGCCAAAAGCATGATGGTTTTTACCATGCACATCATTTGCAATCGCGCCACCGACGGTAATCATCTGCGTGCCTGGCGTTACAGGCAACATCCAGCCTTGCGGGATCAATGTCCTGTGAATATCTTGTAAGGTCGCACCTGCTTCACAGTGTAAAATCCCGGTATTTAAATCAAAAGACATCAGATGATTCATGGCTGTGGTCAGCCATAGAGTACCATTGCCATTTAATGCAACATCGCCATAGCTACGCCCCATACCATGGGCAATGCCTGGAAAGCTGCCATGCTGTATTTGTCTAGAGGCTTGTGAAGGCGTTATTAAAGGAATAGCGTGATGTTCAGTATTAGAAAGCCTACCCCAGGCCTGTACGTTTTTCATTTATGCCTCAACCTTACGAAACACAAAACGTTTATCTAAGTAATATTTGCAAATATAGCCAATCATTAGACCGATTATTCCACCTAGGTAACGCATTTCTTTGGTTTCAAAAACGATATGAAACCCAAACTCGAAACCCCAGAAAATAATTGTCGTAAAAAGGCCCATGATGGTATAAAGAATAAAGACTTTTCCATCATGTTTGGTATTCTGTGTTTTATATTTAAAAATATATTTCTTATCCAAAATGTATTTAACAACTAGGCCGACACCCGTGCCAATAACAATTGATATAAAAATATAAAAATTTCCAACATAAATATAACTAGAAATATCTTGTGCTATAATATTGCAAAACGTAGCAACTATAGCAAACGCTGTATAAAGCAGCGCGAGCTTAATCGAGTCCATCATTTATATTTAATATAGCGCTGAAAAAAAAATGTATGATATAGCAGAAAATCGGTCATTTCTAGCAGAAATCCCAGGACTGATTAAACTAATTAGGCCAAAACAGTGGCTCAAAAATACCTTTGTTTTTGCACCTTTAATCTTTGCAGGTGAATTCCTAAACTTAGGATCTATTTATTCCGTATTATTTGCCGCTTTTTTATTTTGTCTGGCTGCTTCCGCAGTCTATATCGTGAATGATTTAAAGGACATAGAAAAAGATCGAGCACATCCTGAAAAGTCTCTAAAACGCCCCTTAGCTTCAGGTCAAGTGAGTCCTCAGAGTGCAATTATACTATTAACTCTGATTTATATCGCTTTAGGATTTTCCTGGTTAATCGCACCTAAAGTCATCTACGTGATCGCAGTATATTTACTGCTGAACTGGGCCTATACCTTTAAACTGAAACATGAGCCTGTGATTGAAATTTTCATCGTGGCCTTTGGTTTTGTGTTACGTGTATATGCAGGTGCTGTAGCTCTTGCAGTGCCAGTCTCTCACTGGATGTTTATTACAACATTAAGTATTTCACTTTATCTCGCGTCAATTAAACGTCGTCAGGAACTGATACAAAGTGGCTCTCAAGGACGTGGGGTACTTGAGCACTATTCAGTTAGTCTGATTGACCGCTTTGCAGGTATGTCTGCCGTTACAGCAATTATTTTTTATAGCCTGTATACGATGGAAGTGCAGCCACAGCTCATTATCACCATCCCATTTGTAATGTTTGGATTGTTCCGTTACTGGTTTATTGTTGAAACACTAAAAGGTGGAGAATCTCCAACTGATGTGATCGCTCAAGACTGGCAAATATTATTAACCGTTGTTTTATGGGTCGCATGTTGTATCTGGACATTATTGCCAGCTTAGTTTTATTTTGGATTATTACGTGAAGTCTTATATTTACCTTATTACACCATTTCTAGCTTGGCTAGTTGCGGGCTGTCTAAAGTTTCTTATTAATTCAATTAAAGCCAGGAAACTGGCTTTTGGCTTAATTGGCTATGGTGGATTACCAAGTAATCACAGTGCCATTGTAAGTAGTATGACCGCGCTTATCGCTATAAAAGAAGGTATTGATACCCCTGCTTTTGGTGTTGCACTTACCCTATCATTTATTGTGTTATTAGATGCAAATAGTTTAAGACAAGCTATTGGTAAACATGCGGTAGTGATTAACCATCTGGCTAAAGATACACCTGAATACAAACAACTAAGAGAACGTATGGGACACACAAAGATTGAGATCTTAGCGGGTGTACTGGTAGGTTGTCTTGTTGCATATTTAATTGCTAATACACTATAGGATAATCAATGTTTACACTTATGAGCAGATTTA
>NZ_LRPD01000048.1:0-42914 GCF_001605865.1 Acinetobacter sp. NRRL B-65365
AATTTCTTATTTTGCGCTATGCATCACTTATTATTTATTTAGTGTGATTTGTTTTTAAAATGAAAAAATCCCTAAATCCTATATAAAAGATTTAGGGAGGAGGTGTGAAAGCGATTTTTTAAAGCTTAATCGTACTGAATTGTTACTGTTGCCATCGCACGAACAGTACCCGCAGTTACATTGGTGGCAGTTTGATAATAACGGGCAGTCAGCGGTATATTGAATTGTATGGTTTGATTGGAGTTAACCGAACCTACGTTTAATCTATCACCTTTTCCTATAATCTTTTTATCCGATAAAGGAGCTTCATTCTTATATGAGGAAAGTAATTGTACTCCCACGCCACGTGCTTTAGTCGAGTTGGGTGCTGTATTCGCCATCACTTGATTGTTATTGCCATCTTGTTGATAGTCAAAACTCAAACTAATCTGATTTTTTTCTTCGTAGCCCGTTGGATTTTGTCCACCATTACATAAAATATTTAGATCAAAAGATTGTTCACCTTGAGTAGAGCCAACACCTGTAAAACTGGCTTTAGTGACGGTTGGTAGCTGAACAACCTTATTAATATCTCCTTGAAGCTCGCAAGAGGAAGATGCGATAGTAATTGCATTGCCTAAAACTGTACTTGTAAGGAAAGGACGATTAGCATAACCCTGAACGTAATAACTACTATATTGGCCTGGCACTAAAGCACCCGAACCTGTTTGCGCAGCTATTTTAACAATTTCAACCACAAAATAGCCTGGAGCTAAATTGTATCTTGTTCCATATCTCAGTCCACCACGTGTATAAGGATAGTAACCAGAGAAATTACTTGCGTTTTCAGCCTCGCGGTACAAACGAATACCGATACCTGGAATATTGGTCGTGTAGATACTGTTACCTAATGGACTGAGTGGATAAGCCTGATTCAGCTCTGCAATAAGTCGATCACTAGAGTCACAGCGATCTGCACGAGTACCTTTGTCTGTAATGGCAAAAGTTGCTTTACGTAAAATTTTACCCACTTCATCACTGGGGCGAACTACAACTCGTCCAACTGACATTTGGACATCATTTGGACTGTAGTTGTATAAGCGACAAGCAGCATTCGCTTCACCATACGCACCAAGACCCGCTGTAAACAGAGCACTGCTTAAAAGTATTTTTTTCATTTACATACGGCCTCGGTCATGATCATGCTTTGCTGATCGTTAGAAAGTTGTGCGGTGACATCATAGCTGAAGTGGCATTGCTCATTGGCTTCATTGCCCCATTTCACATACAAATTACCTTGTGGTTCCTGAGTTCGTAAATAGACCATGCTGCCTTGTGCCACGATTCCAATCGCTTCATCTTGAGCATTGAATACTTGTGCTGCAAATGGCAGGTTTTCACCCGTTTCAGTCTTGGTGTCGATATAAATGGCATAACCTTTTTTAGTAGAGAAATCTACTTTGGCAATTGCACCTGCATAAGGCGCAATACGCTGACTGGTTTCCTCAAGCTCCACATTGGTCGACATGTTTTGCGGATCTAAGGTAATGTCATTTAGACGATAAGGTGTCACATACGGAATAACTGCATAACCAGACTGATTAATACTCAGCCCCGCTGTATTATTTACTTTAGCGCCTGCTGCATCTGGTGCATAAACCAATACCATAGTTTGGCCTTGTTCTGGGCCGAACAGCACACCTTGATCATGCGCTACGATATTACCGCTGACACTGAGCATCGTTTGTTGATAGGTATCTGCAATGCTATAAGAACCGCCCACAGTCGCAAAGTTGGTTCGATAGCGTGCATTTACGTTAAGGCTAGGGTTGTTTCGGTCTTCATGAGAAAACGATGAGCCATAGCTAAAACGATCGCCAACCATGCCACTCATACCAACAGTTCGGTTGGTTTGAGATTGGGTAGCATTGACGATAACAGAATTCTTTCTAAAATTAATCGGGAAAGAAAGCGTCATCAAATATTCAGTATCACGGGTCTGATTGTTACTGCCATATTCAATTTGACGATTGGTTGCAGAAAGCCCGTAAGTTAACCCATGATAGCTATTGCTATAGCCGACCTGATATTGACGACTGGTTTCGTTACGGTTCCAGTAATCATTCCACGAACCCACTGCATAGATATTTCCCCAACCCTCAGGTAAACCTTGGTTTAAGGTAATTTGGAATTCACTACGTTGTTTGCCAACGGCATAGGTATTGATCCCTTTATCTTCCAGATCACGTACCAGTAGGGCATCACGTAATTTATAAAAGTTTTCGGTCGAGTAGCGGTAAGCGGCCAAGGTCAGGTTGGTATTGGTCGGTGAAATGAGTTTGCTATAACTTAGACGGAAACTCTGACCTGTTTGTGAACCTTGTTTTTCAAAGTCTGCTTCTGAATGAGTAAGGTCAAACGATACCGCGCCGATTGGAGTCGCAAAGGCTGAGCCTAGTAATACAGCCGCATATTTTTCAGCTAACTGTGCACCCGCATAGCCCGTAATATAGTTATTAATACCAATCTGATATTTACCTTGTGTGACCCACGGATCAAGATCAATTTCCTTGTCGCGGAACTGACCGGCTGTCAGCGAGTAACGGCTGAGCCCGGGACGTAACATTTGTACGACCGAAGCGTAGGGAACACCAAACTTCTGTACTTCACCATTTGATTCAATGACAGAGACTTCAAGCTCACCGCCAAATCCTGTTGGATAAAGATCATTAATCTCAAAATTACCTGGTGCAACCGTCGTTTGATAAATCAGTTGGCCTTGCTGACGAATTTCAACTTTGGCATTGGTTTTTGCATTACCACGGATACGGGGCGCATAACCCAGCATACTGTTTGGCAACATACGATCATCACTGGAAAAATCCAGACCACGATAGCCAAATGAATCAAATAGTTCACCATTGGTAAAGCTATCACCAGCCGTTAATACACCACGATATGCAGGGAAGGCTCTTTGTAAGTAAGTACTGGTCGCATCATAAGTGGATTTTTTTTGTTTTTTTGAATCTAGCTGATTTTGTACGCCGTCTTGCCATTGCCACTGACCATTGTGACGCAATTGCCAACCCGCGATATTCATTCCCGCAGTGAGTGCCATGAAGGCATTGGTGGTTTCTTGATTATTGTCATTTAAACGGTTAAAGATTTTGTAGGCACTACCGCTATAAGATAAAAAGCCTGCATTCACACCACGATCCCAAATACTTGGATCAACGTATCCTTGTGCATTTTTCTGTAATGCAACTTGAGGAATGGAAATATCAATTCGCAAACGGGAGGTATCAAAATCGTAGTAGGCGTCTTCAATCCATTCTTCGATTTTATGACAGGCATTGGGACTAGCAGCGGAAATCCGACTCGCAAGAACGTCCTGTTTCACGCCATATTCAAGTAATGAGTTTGCGGTAAAACAGGTAAATGCATTCTGATTTTGTTCTGTAGCACGAAACACAATACGGCGTTTGCCAAACCATTGACCGTTAATATAAACATCGATGTTATATTCCCCTGGTAAAACAGGATTGCCATATTTAAAGCGGGATATATCAATTTTTTGTGCATCACCAATCAGGAAGCTTGAGTCAAACTCTGCTTCCACAGCAGGCGCTTTTACTGAATCTTCCGCATGAACTAACATGGGAACCGTCATGGTCACTATCCCTGACGCAAGCGTATAGCAAATATGTCGCTTCAATAAGCGATATGATGTGTGCTTTTTTAACATAAGAGGTTCGCCTATTTCACATAGGTGCTTTAAATATTGAGCTTATATTTAAGGGTTACTGTAAGTTGATAGGCTGCTCGACGCGGCCACCATAGTCATTAACATTTACAAAGCTCATTTTTGCGGTATTTGTTGTTTTTAGTTGCACTTGATCTTCAGAGAAAGGACTGAGCATGAGGCCCTGAGGTAAAAGATCAACGCGCTTGTTGCCGTCAAATTGATAGATTGCTGTCATTGTAATGTGGAATGGCGTTGGATTTTTAATGACCAACTTTTGTCCAGATTTACGCCATTGCAATTTTTCTGCAGCTGTATTCGCATCAGCTTTAATACTGGCAGGGCGATAGAAAAATTTAATACGCGAACGAATTGCAAGCTGTAAAAAGTTATCTGGAATGGTTTCCTCACCTTTAGCAGTCGGTCTTGGTGGAATGTCCAGCACATTTAACCAGAGCACAGTTTCCTGTTTTTGATTCAGCTGCTTTGCATTCGGCAGTGCTGTAATACGCAATGACTGACTTTTGGCTGCTTCTACTCGAGAAATAGGCGGTGTAATCATAAAAGGTACTTTTGATTGATCTGGTGTACTTTTAGGATCGCCCTCGTCAATCCAGGCCTGAACGAGCGCTGGTTTGTTGCCATTGTTACTGAGCTGTAATGTTACTTCACGCGCATCTGAAGGATAGATTACACGTGTACCGTGTAGCACGATCTCTGCATGAGAAAGTGGTGTTACGATTGCAGAAGAAAGCGCTAAACCAAGCAAAAAATTACGACTGTTCAATGACATTTGAGTCTTCTCAATAAGGTTCATAGGAAAAGTGCGGTAAAAAGGTTTCTGTGCGAACACAGAAACCTAAGTATCAATAGATTATTGATAAATAATTGTATATTGAACTGAAGTTGTTACTTCACCAGCAGTAGAAGCGCCAGTTGCATAGTATTCTGCATAGTAGTTAAGGTCAGCAGCACCGCCTTCAACAACGTCAACCCACTGTGAGTTTGCTTGAGCGCCATTGCTACCAGCAGCAAGTACTGGAATTACTTGGTTGTTGCTACCTAAAAGTTGAACGTCAACATTTTTTGCGCCAGAAGCAGCTTGGTTTAATAAGCGACCTGTATTGAAGTCAACAGTTGCACCTGGTTCGAAGTAAGTTGCAACTTTACCTTCTGAACAGTTTGCCAAGTTGATTTGGAATGGTGTACGGCCAGCAACATCACCAGAGTTTGCAAGTGTTTGTTTTGAAACAGTAGGAAGAGCAACTGTAAAGTCTTTGCCAGCAGGAGTGATAATGTCACAAGTTTTATCTGTAACTAAACCATTGATTGTAATTGTACCGTCTGCAGCTTGAGCTTGAGCAATACCGACAACCGAAAGTGCAGCGATTAAAGCAAGTTTTTTCATAATAATTTCTCGAATACATCAGCTTAAAAATGGAATTACATTACTTTTCCCGATGGATTCTTCCCAGAAAAGTAATGCGACGAATATATCATTTTTATTAAAAACCGCAACTTACGTCACATTTTTGATTTTATTTTAAGCGAAATTTCCGATTTAAAATAAATTATTGATATGTATTATATTTTATTGATTTATATAGTGTTTAAACCAACTTTTTTAGTTGGTTTATTTAATTTGGCTTATGATTTATTGTTTTTTTCATTAATAAAAATGACCAAACTGTTTAACTTTTTTGAATAATAGGTATGAGAGAAAGTGTGTATTTTTTAACAAATGGTAAAAAATAAATTAAGAAGTGCTTAAGTATGATAGCAGAATTTCTTGTTGTTAACAAAAACATCAAACTTTTTTTAAGAATTTTTTAAGATTGAAACCTTAGTTTTTTAGTCATGATTAGATGAAAAAAACACCGAAAGGAGCTTTCAATGAACATGCTTTATACCCACAAACCTAACTACTATTTCTTTGCACATAAGTTTGTTTTATTCCTAGAAAGCCATTTGAAGAGTCACCCATTGGAAGAGCAAACCAGCTTTAATCTACAAACAATCTATGATTTGTTTAGCCATGACCGCGCTTCAAGTACAACAAATCTGGAAGGTATTTTAAATATTGCTGATGAATATGTGCTTGAAACAGATGAAGGGCAGCAGTCATTGATTCGTTCGTATCATGTCCATTTAGACAATCACGTACTAACACTGGAATTTAATCCTAAAGCAGTTGCAAGTCTGAAATCAGGTCAGACGATTGTGAATCCAAAGGCTGCTTAAACTGAATCTTAAAAAGACCAAGGCTTATTGAGACATTTAGCGAGAATTCATATCGCTAAATGTCTTTGACTTAGCTGATTTAAAGCTGTCTATTCGCTATGATAGTGTCATGTGTTCAATGATTAGATTGGCTTAATGGGTAAAGATTTTAAATCAGAAACGTATACTGCTGATGAAAATATGGCAGATACAATGACATGGTTAATGCATCATCAAGACGCTTTCGATTCATTGCATTTTGATGTGCATACACAGGAACTTTCAGTTTCACATGCAGCAGGCGTGGATATTATTCGAGTCGGAATGTATCTAACTGCCAAGTATGGCATTCTGGTGACATCAATCTAATTTTTCATCTAAAAAAAAGCCTTGTCATTTGACAAGGCTTTTTCATTTATGCACTCATGGCATCGACCGAAAGTTCTGCAACAGTCGGTTTTGGTTTTTCTGCGGTTAAACCTAATTTAGCAAATAAGATCTGATCTTTGCCTTCACCAGCATTTGGTGTGGTTAATAATTTGTCACCAGAGAATAGCGAGTTTGCACCAGCCATAAATGCAAGCGCCTGATCAGAATCACTGAGTGACTCACGACCTGCCGAAAGGCGGATATAACTATGTGGCATGATGATACGTGCGACAGCAATAGTGCGGATCCACTCTGTGACATCCAGTTTTTCGACATCAGCAAGTGGTGTACCTTCAATAGGAACCAGCATGTTGATTGGCACTGATTCAGGATGTACAGGCATGGTTGCAAGTTCATGTAATAGGCCAATACGGTCATTACGGCTTTCACCCAGACCGACGATACCGCCACTACATACTTTCATCCCTGCTTGACGAACGTGATCTAAAGTATCCAGACGATCATCAAAAGTACGGGTGCTAATAATATGAGAATAGTATTCGCGAGAAGTATCCAGATTGTGGTTGTAATAATCGAGGCCCGCATCTTTTAAACGCTCGGCTTGCGACTGATTCAACATACCTAAAGTCATACAGGTTTCAAGACCTAACGCTTTCACTTCACGTACCATTTCAAGCACATAAGGCATGTCACGTTCATGCGGATTACGCCAAGCGGCGCCCATGCAGAAACGAGAAGAGCCAGACTCTTTTGCAGACTGTGCTTCACGAATGACTTTATCAACAGCGATACGTTTTTCAGCTTCTAGTTTTGAATCGTAATGCGCCGATTGCGAACAATATTTACAATCTTCAGGACATTTACCCGTTTTAATTGAAAGAAGGGTACTGACCTGAATCGAATTTGCTTGGAAATGTTGGCGGTGTACGCTTTGCGCTTTAAATACTAAGTCTAAAAAAGGTTGATCATATAGAGCTTGGATTTCATCACGAGTCCAGTCATTACGTAAGGTCATTGTTATATCCATGATGATTGATGACAAACATTGAGACTAATCATACAGAAATCGTGCCAAAGCCAAAGGGCAAAAAACATCATTTTTCTATTTGGAGTACATCGACCTGTTGCAATTGCTGCTGAATTGCCCAGTCAATATGTACATTGACAATCTCGTCGTGCCACATTTTTGCATCTTGCAAGTGCGTGACAATTTCAGCTGAGTATGGAGCATTTCCCAGACCGATTGCAATATTACGTTTGAAGGATTGATATCCAGTACGGCGGATCGGGCTGCCCTCAGTATTGGCAAGGAAAGTAGCTTCATCCCAGCGCCAGATATCGAGCAAGCTAATATTATCCAGACCATGTCTCGGATCAAAATCTGGAATAGATGCAGTTTTGGCAAAGCTATTCCACGGGCAAATCAGTTGACAGTCATCACAACCGAAAATACGGTTACCAATTCCTGCACGTAATTCTTCCGGAATAATTCCTTTATATTCAATGGTGAGGTAAGCGATACATTTTCTGGCATCGAGCATGTAGGGTTCTACAATCGCTTGGGTAGGACAAATGTCGATACAGGCAGTACATGAGCCACAATGTGCAGTCGCTGGTTCATCAAAAGGCAGTTCTAGTGAGGTAAATAGTTCACCTAAAACAAAGAAAGATCCTGACTTTTTATGAATCAATAAGGTATGTTTGCCTGTCCATCCCATTCCGGCACTTTCAGCAAGCGATTTTTCAAAAATAGGCGCAGAGTCAGCAAACGGACGTGATTCAAAATCACCGACTTTTTCCCTGATCCGCGTGGCTAAAGTTTTAAGTCGCCCACGCATGACTTTATGGTAATCACGTCCGCGAGCATAACGCGCAATAATGGCTGAATTTGGTTCAAAAGGGATATAACGGGGCTTCGGTGATGCCACAAGATAGTTCATACGCACACAAATAATGCTTTTTGTGCCTGGCACGAGCAGGGTCGGATCTGCACGCTTTTCCAGATTTTCCTCTAAATAGTGCATGTCTGCATGGTAACCACGTTCTAAATATTCTTTAAAACGAGGCATTTGATCTTGAGCATCTGGTTTGGCAATGACACAATCAGAAAAACCCAGATCTAAAGCTTGTTGTTTAATCCAAGCCTTAAGTGCTTGTGGATCGAGCTGCTGTAGTTCAATCTTTTGAGATTGTGTCTGAGATGAAGAGGTTGAAGCCATAAACCAAGAATGAGGGAGAGAACATGCAAGGTGTAGTTTACCATAGCCAGAGTATCCAAGCATGGGAACAGCGTTGGTTTGCTCAGCAAAATTCGTCATTAGGGCTTATGCAGCAAGCAGCTTGGGCAATCTCACAGCAGTTAATTGTGCAATTTAAGTCAAAGAAAATTCAAAAGATCGCAGTTTGGTGCGGGCAAGGCAATAACGCTGGAGACGGTTACTATATTGCTGCCTATCTAAAGCAGCAGGGAATAAAAGTGACGATCTTTGCTGCTGAACTTGGTCAATCTGACGATTTAAAACAAGCAGCAGCTTATGCACAAAAGCATCAAGTTGATATTCAAAGCGTAGATTATGTATTGTCTGAAAATGCTGTCCATCAAGAAATCCCGACCTTTGACTGTCATATTGATGCCTTATTTGGAATTGGCTTGAATCGGGAGCTCGACCAACATTGGCAAAATATCATTCAGCTCGTCAATGTACAAACGGGCTTAAAAATCTCTATCGATATTCCTAGCGGTTTGCAGGCCGATACAGGACAAGCGTTACCCGTTGCTGTACAAGCGGATCAGACTTTTACAATTTTGGGTTATAAGGCTGGGCTATTCACAGGTCAAGGCAAGCAATATGTCGGAAAATTACATCTTCTTAGTCTCATTCCAACAGATACAGAATTAGAACCGCTAGCTTATTTATCTCCTGAAAAATTCATCTTGCCAAAGCGACAAGCTTTTGGACATAAAGGCAGCTATGGACATGTGCTGGTTGTTGGTGGGCATGTGGATATGGGCGGCGCCGTCATCATGTCTGCTGAGGCGGCTTTTCATGCTGGGGCGGGCAAAGTCAGCATTGTCTGTCATGCAAAACATCATCAGGCTATTTTGGCGCGTTCGCCCAATATTATGGTGCGCGACATTAATAGCTTGGATCAAGAAAAGATTGTGCAGTTACTTAAACAGGTGGATGCTGTATGTTTTGGCATGGGCTTAGGGCGGGATCAATGGGCTGAACATATTTATCAGCAATGGTTTGAACTACTGAATCAAAATACTCATTTAGAAGTGGTGCTAGATGCAGATGGACTCTGGTTTTTGGCAAAATATCCGCAACAATTAAATAATCATGTGTATGCAACACCGCATTCAGGTGAGGCGGCGACCTTACTTGGTTGTAGCGCAAAGGCAATTGAACAAGACCGAATTGTAGCCATTCAGCAGCTGCAACAAAAGTACGACGGACAATGGGTGCTTAAAGGCGCAGGCAGTCTCATTTTAGAGAAAGAATTATTTATCTGTACCCAAGGCAATGCTGGCATGGGCACAGGTGGGATGGGGGATGTACTGGCAGGCATGATTGCCAGTTTAAAAGCACAGTTTCATCAGCAAATTGCTTTGCACGAGATCGTGACCTTACATGCACAGGCAGGTGATTTGCTGGCTGAAAATGGTATGCGAGGTTTACAGGCGCATGACATGGGGAAAATGATTTATCAGGTGGTGAATCAGAACGATTAACGGCGTCTGGTGCTGGCACGGCTACGGCCTCGTGCCATGCCACCTAATGCATTGAGCACAGCCATTTTACTCATACTCCCAGAAGCATGCGCATGGCAAATGGCTGCGGCAAGGGCATCGGCTGCATCTGATTGTGGTTTGATACTCAGATTGAGTAAACGCATCACCATCATTTGGACTTGTTCTTTATCTGCTGCACCGTAACCGACCACAGACTGTTTAATTTGTCGTGCGGTATATTCAGCCACTTGTAAATCCAGATTCACCAGAGCGGCAATTGCAGCACCGCGTGCCTGTCCCAGTTTCAATGCCGAATCGGGATTTTGTGCCATAAAGACTTGTTCTACAGCCGCTTCAGTCGGGCCATGAAATTTAACAATCCGTTCAACCCCTGCAAAGATACGTTTTAAACGCTCTGGCATTTCCTGAGTTTCGGTACGAATGGTTCCTGCATCGACAAAACGTAGTTTATTGCCATCTTTTTCGATAATTCCATAACCTGTTAAGCGTGAACCAGGATCAATACCAATAATTAATGACATGTCGAACTATAAAAATGAAAGATTGTTGATATTGTTACATAGCAGGCTTTTCGATGCATAATATTTTTGTAGGATTTTGAATTATAAGAAAATAGCAGATTTATTAAACAAACTCACTTTTACCTGTGCAATTTTTTAAATTTTGGCTCATTTTTACAGATCAATCATTTAAGTAAATTGCGGGGGTATTTTGAACGATTTGTGTTTAATTTGAGCATTAGGCCGTAAATTACGTGATTTTTATAAAAAAAATTTGCATTGTGGGGGAGATGGGCGTATAAAGCATCTCATTGATCGAAGATGTTGATCAATATGTTGTTGCGGGATGGAGCAGTCTGGTAGCTCGTCGGGCTCATAACCCGAAGGTCGTTGGTTCAAATCCAGCTCCCGCTACCACTTTTAAAGTTAATCGAATATTAGCTCTGTGATTATTGAGTTGTTGTTATCTGAAAGATTAGACAGCAATTAAGTTAGCTGAAATAACCCTAAAGAAAGCTAAAAATTATTAGATTCTAGAATTGTAGTTTACCTCTCTCCATATATCTAGCGTTATAGTAAATCCAAATCGATCACTTGAGCTCAGGAATGAGTGATTTTGTGTTGAAAATTATTAATGAATGGCGTGTAGCCAAAGCCAGTAATGGCAATGAAATTTGTGTGCAAATTATCCCGATGAAACGTCAACAGAATACGTTGAATGGTTTTAAATGGGTAGAAGTTGGAAAGAAGATCCAGCTAGAATCAGGTCAGGAAATTGACTTTAATCTAGATGGTAAAAGTTTCTATACCGATGTTAATCAGCTTTATCGATTAATATAGATAGTTTACGCACTTGAAGTATCTATTTGTTAAAGATAGATTGAGTTAGATCAATATTAAAAATTTGATTTAACTCATAAATGAACAAAGTTTAAAGGTTTAAAAGTATGTCTGATACAGTTACTGGTACTGTTAAGTGGTTTAACGAAACTAAAGGTTTTGGTTTCATTCAAGCTGACTCTGGTCAAGATGTTTTTGCACATTTCAGCGAAATCCAAAGCAATGGTTTCAAAGTATTAAACGAAGGCCAACGCGTTTCGTTTGTACTTGGTCAAGGTAAAAAAGGACCACAAGCAACAACGATTAAAGTTATCTAATAAGATTGCTTGAAAATGAAGCTCACTTTATGTGGGCTTTTTTTATACCTAGAAAATTGTCATTGATTGCCACTCACACATTTTGGTCAATCTATAAATCTTTACTTAGGGGCTACTGCCGAAACAGCATAAAAATTTAGTCACTCGTTATTCTGCCTTTGAAGCAGATGAGGTGAAGGGGTTTATTTCGATAGAATGAAAGTAAGCCACATAAGTTTGCTTAAACCTGAGTGAGTTCATTTTCTGATAGGAAAATGCTTGAGTGGTTCAAGGCTAAATTTGAAATGAAAAACCATTTTTTGGGTGAAATCATCATGCAAAAAATAACTCAAATGTAAAAAATTAAGATATTTTTTCTATGCACTACATTGATCTATTTGAGCTATTCACTATTTTACAGGTAAATTTTTGATGTAATTTTTTGATTTAAAAGTAAATCCTGTTTTGGAACTATGCGATTTATTAAAATGCAATATTGCTCACTTAGCAGATAAAACTTTTTATACTTCTATTAATCTACTATCTCGTTTGGCTTAAAGTTTGGTATGCTTGCAGTATCTATCAAATAAAGATAGATTAAGTTAAATCATGATTAGAAAATTTTGATTTAATTTATAAATGAACAAATTTTAAAAGGTTTAAAAGTATGTCTGATACAGTTACCGGTACTGTTAAGTGGTTTAACGAAACTAAAGGTTTTGGTTTCATTCAAGCTGATTCTGGTGAAGATGTTTTTGCACACTTCAGCGAAATCCAAAGCAAAGGTTTTAAAGTATTACAAGAAGGCCAACGCGTTTCTTTCGTACTTGGTCAAGGTAAGAAAGGACCACAAGCAACCCTTATCACTGTTATCTAATTTTTAGACCAGTAAAAAGAAAGCTCACCTCATGTGGGCTTTTTTTGTGGCAAAAGGATTTTAGTGAACGGTTTAACATATAGATCACGTAGTGGTTACTCTTGTAATTAACCTAAAAGCCTGTGAAATAATATGTTAAAAATTTATATCATTATCTGAGCTGATGAATTTTAAATTAAACCTGAATAATAATTAATTGAAAATTATTGGAAAAATCATAAGAGTAGCAAGAGGTGATTGGAGTTGCGATCTACAAATAAGGACATCTGTATACGATCAAGAAATATTCATTGCGCCTAAAAAGTAAACTCGTGTATAGTAAATTACAACTAGAAGAATAACGCTGTTGATTCAGTAAATCTTGCATTTCATAGTTTAGATAAACCTTCCGTTTTATCAGATCTAATCTCAGAGTTTATGATTCCAAGTTACTTGCTGCTAAGCATCCCCAAATTTATTAAATAGGTTAAATATATGTCTAATACTGTGACTGGTACAGTGAAATGGTTCAACGAAACTAAAGGTTTTGGCTTCATTCATGCTGATTCTGGACAGGACGTTTTTGCTCACTTCAGTGAAATCCAAAGCAACGGGTTTAAAGTTCTCCATGAAGGCCAACGTGTAACATTTACAATTACTGATGGCAAAAAAGGACCACAGGCAACGGGTATTACCGTTGTTCCTTAGGACTAAGAAATAATTGAAAAAAGCTCACCTTAGTGGGCTTTTTTTGTATCGTTGCTTTTGCATTTCTTTAAATTAAATATTTAATTATTTTGAGTGAAGCGACTATTTTTGTCATAAATCAACTTTTTTGTGCAAAATTTGTGCTAGCCATATCTACGACTTTTTGCTAATTTTATTTTGTTAATTTGTTAGGCAAATTAATAAGTGCAGTACATTTAATGAGCGGTAAAGTTATGGAAAACTTGGAGTCATATGCTCAAGGGTTTGAGCATGAAGTTCATGTACATTGTAAAAGATCTTTAGGCACGTTGTTATTTAGTTTTGTGGTATTACTTGCAACCAGCCTATAGAGAGAAAAGCACCTTCGGGTGCTTTTTTAATGTCCAGACAAGCTGACTTGCTTAGTTTTTCCCAGCTATTTTGTCAGCCATATTTTTTATAATTTTTTCTTATGCTTCATTTCACGCCGAATAGCTAACCAGCGATAAAATTTAAGGTTTTAACGATTCACCTAAAATTATACTTATTAAATACCTATCAATATTATTGAAAGATTCTGGTTTTATTAATCATTATTTTGTGGCTAAGCTTGTCTCATTATTCAGTAAGAAAATTTATTTTTAGGTGAATTCCAAATGTCTAACGGTATAAAAAAACCAGCCCATTTAGATGATGTTGTCTTTAAAGAAAGTAAGGCATATCAAAATTCGAATGAGTGGAGTTGGGTGAATCCTAAGCATGGGAAATTTGAGCATCCAGCCAATTATTATGAAAGTGCTTTGGAAGATTGGCATACCTTTGATGCACTCAATTCGGATCAGGTGTGTGATGTCGTGGTCATTGGCGGTGGGTTACTGGGCGCTTCCGCGGCTTTGCATTTATCTGAACAGGGTGTAGATACGATTCTGGTTGAGAAAAATCGCATTGGTTCTTCTGCCTCAGGTCGAAATGGTGGACAGCTCACACCTGGGCTTGCACGTTGGGAAGCTGAGGAAATGATTAAGCGTTTTAGTTATGAAGATGCTAAAAAGCTTTGGCATTTTACCTCTACTGAAGCGATGTCCTTAATTGACCAAATCAGTGAAAAATATGATGTTGAATTGGCACGTAAGCGTGGGCACATTACCGCTGCTGTGCATGAAGGACATCTCATCGCACTGACGCAAGGCGCAGATGCGAGAAAGTATTTAGGTGAAAACAATACCAAGGTTATGGGCGAATATGAGCTTAAGGGATTAATTAAATCTGACCTTTATAAAGGTGGACTGGTTGATGATTTAGGTGGTCATATTCATCCATTGGCTTTAAATCGTGCTTTGGTACATGGCTTTTGTAAAAATGGTGGCCAAGTGTTTGAGCAGACAGAGGTATTGTCTATTTCTGAACAGGCGGATGGTATCTATGTCAAAAACAAGACAGGCACCATTAAAGCACGTAAAAGTGTCGTTATTGCCGTGCATCACAATACTTTTAAATTGCTGCCTGAAAAGAAGCAGACAGCGATTCCATTCCATACCTACATTGCGGTAACTGCACCTTTAGAAGTTCCTTTAACTGAATTATTGCCACAGGATCATCCTGTCTATGATACGCAGTTGCAGATTGACTATTATCGTGGCGTTTCGAAAAACCGTTTATTGTTCGGTGGACAAGGAACAGGTACAAGCTGGAGTGTAGGTCGTATTAACCAATATTTGCTCGGTCGGGCAAATAAAGTATTTCCACAGTTAAAAAATGTGGAAATGGATTTCTGTTGGAGCGGGGTCAGTGATCTGACCATGAACGGCGCAACGGATAACCGAAAGTTTGGAGAAAAATATCCAATATATGCGGTACATGGCTGGAGTGGTCATGGTGTGGCACAAACGGTTCGTATCGGAAAGGCGATTGCAGATGATTTTTCTGGTTTAAATACAGATTATGCAATGTTAACCAAGATCCAGCACAGTGATATTTTATTTGGTCGTCTACTGGCGCCGCTTGCGATTCCAATGTCAAAAGGTTGGTATGGTGTTACTGGTATGCTGAATCCTGGAAAAATGGTCTCTTTCTAAATATTGAGTTCTCTTGTCTCCAAAAAGTGCCTCTTATGTCGAGGCACTTTTTATATTGGGGAGATGCTGGCGAAATGGAGCATGGCTGTATAAAAATCTATTGATGAATCTGGCTATATTTTATTCTTTAGTAAAATAGGTTGAGTGTGCTAGGCTTAATAAAAAAAGAGATCAGCTCATGGATATCATACAAGTCAAAGATTTTTCCGCACTCACTGGCTATACAGAAGCAATTCTGGCAATGGACGAGTGGATTAACACGCGACCTTATTTTTATATTATCAAAGAGCATTATTTGGTCGACGAAGCGATTCGATTAGAGTATGTGATTATTCAATAGTCATGATTTAAGTATTGAATACATTTGGATCATATAAATAGAAAAATAGTCTCTTGTTTCAAATCATTGACATAAAAAGTTAAGTTATTTTGTTATCTTTGCTTTTTCACTTTATCAGAATTCAAACTATGAAAAAGATCTTACTTTTAGGTGTGGTTCTTACTTCACTTGCAGCGTGTTCAGCAACACCTAATAAAGACACAACTCCACCAAAAATTGGTATGCCTAACCCAGCAAGTAAATACTGTGTAGACCAAGGTGGACAGTTGGAAATCCGTAATGAAGCCAATGGTCAGGTCGGTTATTGTAAATTACCAAATGGTCAAGTGGTTGAAGAATGGGAACTTTTCCGTGCAAGTCAACCTAAATGTATCGCTGACGAAGCCGCTAAATTGGTTGGACAGTCTGGCTTAACAGAAGCGCAAATCAAGCAAAAAACTAAATCTGAAATTGTACGTAGTGTAGGTCCAAATCAGCCAGTGACCATGGACTATCGTGAGAATCGTGTGACTGTAACGATCGATCCTCAGTCTAAGAAGATTACTCAAGCAACTTGTGGCTAATCTTTAAAAAATATATAAGCTCCCAATTAGATTTGCTTTAGTTGGGAGTTTTTTTATACAAGCTATTCTATAAGACTTGATAAATTTTAAAATGTACCCATCATTAAGGGTATTGAGTTTATTTTATTTGTTGTGTCAGGATTGATTGTTCAATATTGCACAAGGTTTTAATTTTAGAGATTTGACATGAATCTACTTCTTATCGTGGTATTTGGCACAATTGCCGAGGTTTTAGTCTGGATTGGCGTGGGTGACCTCGTTGGAAGTATGTGGTATGTCTTTTTCTGGTTCATTATCGCATTCTTTATTGGTTTAAACCTGCTGCGTTCAAGTGCTTCAACGATTATGCCGCAATTACAGCAAATGCAGATGACAGGTCAGTTGGGTGGAGATCCAGCTGTGACCAAGAAGCTGGCGCTTGCGATGGCAGGTTTCTTACTGATGATTCCTGGTCTAATTTCGGATGTGTTGGCGGTGTTGGTGTTGATTCCATCCGTTCAAACGGCGTTCCGCAATGCCTTGATGAAGACCATGGCAAAACGTCAGCAAGCCATGATGGATAAGATGATGGGCGGTATGGGCAACATGGGCGGTGGTGCTGGAGGGCAGAACCCGTTTGCTGATCTGATGCGCCAGATGCAAGATATGCAAAATCAACAACAAGGTGGTGGTCAGTATCGTGACTCAACCATTATTGATGGTGAAGCACGTGAAGTAAAACCTGATCAGAAGAAAATCGAATTTAAAGATGTGAATTGATTAGATTCATAATTTGCAAAAAAAGCACACCTTATTGAGTGTGCTTTTTTATGTTTGATTTTTTTTGATGGAATGATCGGGGTGTGATTCGGAATTCGTGGAAGTCTCTGTTTCTTTAGGTTGTGGTTGATATTGGCTAGGTTGTAGGGTAGTGACTTCGTTTTCTGACTGTTTGTACTTGCGACTACGGTTGGCGCGTTCGCGAAATCCACCTTTATTAATCAATTGGGCCATCATCTATTCCACAATTTGCAAAACGTTATTTTAACAAATAACATGAAAGATCAAAATAATATTAAGAACTTAATGATTTTCTTAAAATTAAGATTCTAATCAAATTGTCATAAAAATTTGTTAATTTGAATGCATAGGTCAGAAAACGTGATTGAATTATGGTTTTTTTTCTCATAGGATAAAAGTGTGACATATGAGTATTTGTTGTAAAAAGAAAATAAAAAAATAAAGAGAGGAGGTATTAATGATGTTATATCAATATCATTGTGCATGTTGTGACAAGGTCGTCGCATCAACAGATAAAGAGTGCCCTTATTGCGGTTCTCAGCATATTCGCAGCCCTTATGGCTTGTGGATGTTTTGTGTTGCTGCCTGCCTAGCAGTGGTGGTGGTCATTAAACTTGCACATTTATATAGTCAGCATCATCAAGAAGATCAACCAGTTCAAAGCAATTCGCTGCTGGAGATGTTCAAACAGGATAATACCAATTCGAATAAATAATGATTATTGGGGTTATAAAAAAGCTCGCAATTGCGAGCTTTTTTATTGAAGAGCAGTGGATTAGAGTCCAGCTGCATCTTTCAGGATATCTACTTTATCTGTTTTTTCCCAAGTAAAGGCAGAGTCAGAACCTTCACGGCCAAAGTGACCATAAGCTGCTGTTTGCTTATACATTGGTTGAATCAGATTCAGCATACGGGTAATGCCGTATGGACGTAAGTCAAAGTGTTCACGTACAAGTTGAACAATTAACTCGTCTGATACTTTACCAGTGTTAAAAGTGTTGATTGAAATTGAAGTTGGTTCAGCAACACCGATTGCATAACTCACCTGAATTTCACATTTATCTGCTAAACCCGCTGCAACAATATTTTTCGCAACATAACGGCCTGCATAAGCAGCCGAACGGTCAACTTTCGATGGATCTTTACCAGAGAAAGCACCACCACCGTGACGAGCCATACCGCCGTAAGTATCTACAATAATTTTACGACCTGTTAAACCACAGTCACCTACAGGACCGCCAATGACGAACATACCTGTTGGGTTGATATGGAATTTAGTACCTGCATGGAACATTTCAGCAGGAATGATCGGTTTAACGATTTCTTCAATGACAGCTTCTTTTAACTGAATTTGAGAAATTTCAGGATCATGTTGAGTTGATAAAACAACAGCATCTAAACGAACCGGTTTGCCATTTTCATAAGCAAACGTTACCTGGCTTTTCGCATCTGGGCGTAACCACGGTAAAGCACCTGAACGGCGTAATTCTGCTTGACGCTCCATTAAACGGTGAGCGTAAGAGATTGGAGCAGGCATCAACACATCAGTTTCACGGCTTGCGTAACCGAACATGAGACCTTGGTCACCTGCACCTTGATCTTCTGGCTTTTGGCGATCAACACCTTGTGCAATCTCAGGAGACTGCTTACCGATCATGTTGATCACGGCACAAGTTGAACCATCGAAACCTAAGTCAGAATGGTGATAACCAATTCCATTTACGGTTTGACGTACAATCGCTTCAAAGTCCACATTTGCTGTCGTTGTGATTTCACCAGCAAGAACAACCACACCTGTTTTTACTAATGTTTCACAAGCGACACGCGCATACGGGTCTTCTCTTAGGATTGCATCTAAAATTGCATCGCTAACTTGGTCAGCCATTTTATCTGGATGACCTTCGCTTACAGATTCTGAAGTAAAAACAGCATACTCGCGCATGAACGTCCTATCATTGGTATTTTCAAAAAGACAGAGTATGTTACATCGACTTGGCGCATAGGACTAGCACAAGCTGACTAAAAAGCGTGAATTTATTTCATTTTCATGATGTTTTTATTGATATGAGTATCAGGGAAATTGATATTTAGGGTTTTTTATATGAATAAATCTGTAATTTGTCGCTTAAATTTTTTACTTGATATTGCTGGTACTGCCTATCGTATGAACATTTACACACTTAATGCTAAATGATTGCGTGAAAAACAAGAAATATCGTCTATTGGACTTTACCCATTGGCGTTTTTTTAAGACAATAGTGGCAGTTTTTGAAAGATGGTTTCTCATCTTCTCTCATCTTATTTGATTTAATCGGATTCTGACTTATGACAACCCCTTTAAATGAACGTCGTATTGCAAATGCAATTCGTGTCTTGGCAATGGATGCTGTGCAACAAGCAAACTCAGGGCATCCAGGTGCACCAATGGGGATGGCAGATATCGCTGACGTGGTTTGGCGTGAATTTTTAAATCATAACCCAAGCAACCCGCAATGGGCGAACCGTGACCGCTTCGTATTGTCAAATGGTCATGGCTCTATGTTGCAATATGCCTTATTGCATTTGACTGGTTATGATTTATCTATTGAAGATTTAAAACAGTTCCGTCAATTACATTCTAAAACACCAGGTCACCCTGAATATGGTTATGCACCTGGTATTGAAACAACAACTGGTCCATTAGGCCAGGGGATTGCCAATGCAGTCGGTTTCGCACTTGCTGAAAAAACTTTGGCTGCACAGTTCAACAAAGACGATTTAAACGTTGTTGATCACTTCACTTACTGCTTCCTTGGCGATGGCTGCTTAATGGAAGGTATTTCTCACGAAGTATGTTCACTTGCGGGGACTTTAGGTCTTGGTAAGTTGATCGCATACTACGATGACAACGGTATCTCGATTGATGGTGAAGTGGAAGGTTGGTTCAGTGATGATACTGAACAACGTTTCAATGCATACGGTTGGCAAGTTCTTCATGTAGATGGTCATGATGCTGCTGCAATTCGCCAAGCAACTCTTGAAGCAAAAGCTGAAACCAATAAACCAACAATCATTATCTGTAAAACGATTATTGGTTTAGGTTCACCAAACAAACAAGGTAAAGAAGATTGCCACGGCGCACCATTGGGTAAAGACGAAATCGTTTTAACCCGTGAAGCATTAGGCTGGAAAGAAGATTCATTTGTTATTCCTGAAGATGTATATGCAGCTTGGGATGCAAAAGCAAAAGGTCAAACATCTGAAGCAGCATGGAATGAATTGTTTGCTCAATACCAAGCAAAATATCCAACTGAAGCAGCAGAATTATTACGCCGTATCAATGGTGATTTGCCAGCTGAGTTTGCAGCACAAGCAGATGCTTTCATTGCTGAAACCAATGCTAAAGCTGAAACCATTGCGACACGTAAAGCAAGCCAAAATACATTACAAGCATTTGGTCCATTACTTCCTGAATTATTAGGTGGTTCTGCTGACTTGGCGGGTTCTAACTTAACACTTTGGAAAGGTTGCCAAGGCGTACAGGAAAACCCAGCGGGTAACTACGTGTATTACGGCGTTCGTGAATTCGGTATGACTGCAATTGCGAATGGTGTGGCTTTACACGGTGGTTTCGTACCTTACGTTGCAACATTCTTGATGTTTATGGAATATGCGCGTAATGCAGTACGTATGTCTGCATTGATGAAGCAACGTGTGATTCATGTTTATACGCATGATTCGATCGGTTTGGGTGAAGATGGTCCTACACATCAACCAATTGAACAAATTGCATCATTACGCGGTACGCCAAACTTAAATACATGGCGCCCATGTGACACAGTTGAAGCAGCGGTTTCTTGGAAATCTGCACTTCAACGTAAAGATGGTCCATCAGCGTTAATCTTCTCTCGTCAAAACTTGCCATTCCAAGCACGTAATGAAGCTCAAATTCAAAACGTTGCGAAAGGTGGTTATGTACTTGCTGAAGAAAAAGGTGAGTTAAAAGCAATCATCATCGCGACTGGTTCAGAAGTTTCATTGGCAATGGAAGCATATGCACAACTTGAAGGTGTGCGTGTTGTGTCTATGCCATGTGCTGAAGAGTTTATGAAGCAAGATGCTGCATATCGTGAAGCGGTATTGCCTGCACATATCCGTGCACGCGTAGCAGTTGAAGCGGCTCATGTGGATTACTGGTGGAAGTTTGTTGGTTTAGACGGCAAAGTGATCGGTATGACCACTTACGGCGAATCTGCGCCAGCAAAAGACTTGTTCCAATTCTTCGGTATTACCACTGAAGCGGTTGTTGCTGCGGTTAAAGAATTGACTGCTTAATTGAATTAAGTAGTAAAAAGCGCTCTGAATAGGGCGCTTTTTCTTTAATTTAAGAAAACTAGTTATGTATTAAAATAATATATAACAGTCACTTATAAGTAAAATAAAACTAGGTTGCAATTCTGATTGCTTGCAATTTAAAATCAAGTGCAACAAGAGTGCAACAGAATTTCAATGAGTTTATATGGCCACATACCAAAAAAGAAACGGTAGAATTACAGCTACCGTTCGGATTAAACCACATCCACCAAAATCAAAAACACATGACACTATGCGAGAGGCAAAAAAGTGGGCACAAGAATTAGAGGTGAAATTAAAGAATGAAAAAGCTGAAATTTTTGATCATGTGATCTGGAAAGATGTGTTGTTAGAGTATAGAGATACTGTTTCAATCAATAAAAAAGGCGCGGATAAGGAAATCAGAAAAATTAATTATCTGCTCAAAAACATGTATGTAGATTTACCCCTGCTAGAAGTTAATAAGGAGTTTTTAATAGATTGGCGGGAAAAAAGACTTAAGAGTGTTAAGGGGGCAACTGTTAGAAGGGACTTGATTCTGCTTTCCGCCATCTTCACATGGTGTATTGATATTAAGCGCTGGATGGGGACGAATCCTATACGTGATATAAAATTACCAAAAGAATCGCCGCATCGAGAAAGGGTAATTAGTGACGAGGAGGTTGAAATTATATTGCCTTTTCTATCCACTGAAATGAAATTTATATTTCTTATTGCTTTAGAAACAGGTATGCGGCTTTCAGAAATTTGTAATTTAAAGTGGGAGAGAATTCACCTACAAAAAAATTATCTTGTTTTAGATGCCACAAAGAATGGACGTGCTAGAGAGGTTCCATTAAGTAACAAGGCTGTGAATATATTTAAGGAAATTGGGCCATTAAAACAAGGCAACGTTTTTGAAATTAGCAATGATGATGCTACAACTGAGTTTATGAAAAGCAGGGTTGCAGCGGGGCTAACAGGATTTAAATTCCATGATAGCCGCCATACAGCAGCTACAAGGATTGCTCTTAAAATCCCATTACTGGATTTATGTAAGATGTTTGGTTGGACCAATCCCCGCCGAGCAATGATTTACTACAATCCAACATCTAGTGAGATTGCAGAGCGGCTTTCACAGCAGTAAGAGAGTAACGCCCACGGATATCTTTAAGCCTGTGCTCTTTCTCAAGCTTTTTAAATGTGTGATATGACAAACCTGGGATACGTTCACACAACTGTTTAATATTTAGCAGCTCATCACCTTGGGCTGCTAAAACCTCTGCCACAGCATCTTTGCAAGCTGCTTTCATCATTTGAGCCAGATCAGCAGCAGGCATCGAAACAAATTTAACCTCAGTCATATTTCATCCCTCCGCATCCGCTTTTGCTTCTTCATATTCTTCATCAAAAATTCTATTTAGAAATTCATTGATGAATGGTGAGCCAATCCGCTCTTGTTCTGTTTCTTCACCACAGCATAGAGTATGAAGATCATCTTCATTTAATTTTGATAGCTCAGTTTCAGCCAGCATTAACTCATTGCTATCTAAAGTCATCAGCCATTGATTTAACAATTCAACTTTTACACCGTATGGCTCATGACGGTTGACCATACCGTTGTCATGCCAAATTTCAGTAGCCGCTTTAAGAATATTTGGGAAACATTCAGCTATTCGCTGGCTAATAAACGTTTCAAGTTCATCGGGTAATACAAGCAGGTGGTCCGGATATTCTTCTGGGCTTGATCTATCAGAAAGCTCACAAATATCACGAATGATTAATACGATCTTGTCTTTTAGCTTACTCATGATTTCCACCTCTGGCTACTTCTACAACTTCATCTTTTGTTCCAGTGATAAAGATTCGCTTGCCATCTTTATATGACCAAGCTCCAAACAATTTTGTTGATGGAAGATGGATCGTGTGATGCTCATCTATTGCCATGAAGTCGCCATCTTCAATGTGATTAGCAATTAAATGAAGATCCTTTAATTGGGTAGCGAAATTTTCTGGTTCTTCAGTATCTTGCCACCAAATCTCAATTTGATCTTTAGGAACAACCACACAGTCTTTTAGCTTTTCTGCATTTGATCTACTGCTGTAAAGCCATCCTAACCAAGCGTCTGTAGTCGATTGGCGTTTAAATAAAACACCGTGGACGGAAGTTGTTTCAGAAACGTCATAGTGATTTCGAATTGCCCACTTAATAAATGATTGACGTTCTTCATAAAAATCATTTTTATCTATCTCAGTGTTCATCGTCACCACCTAATTTAATTGAGCCTTCTTCTGGATACTCAGTGTAATAAGCATAGAAGCCTGTACCACTATGTCCGTTTTCCCACCAAAGAATTGTCATTTCAGTAGATAGTTGATTTTTAATATCTTCTGTTAATTCCTCATCATCGAAGTTGTAATCTGGTGCACCATATTGAAATGCTTCAAGTAAAGCTTCACAGGTGAGGGAGATACCATGATTTGCATGAGGTTTAATTTCCCCATTAAATGCTAAGTACATTTCTCGCCAAGTATGAACAATTTTGACATCAATATGGTCCTTGCCAATTTCAGACTTGATAGCGTTTAATGCTTTCAACATCATTACTTCAGTTGGCTCCTTTGGCAAAAGGGCATAAGCAGAATCTAAAAAACTAGTAGACCACTTATGGAAAAGCATAAATGCACAATAATTTGCTACATCAATTGGATCGCCTTTATTGAGGTGACGGTATAATTCACCCCTGCATTTAGCCTCCCAATCTGAACTTTTCCAGTCGTCGTTGAAGCCATATTTTTCTTGGGCTTTGACTAACTTCACTTTCATTTGGTCAGCAAAATTATTAATTAGAGCATTTGAATCAGCACTTAAATCTGGGTTTTGATATTTCTCTAATTGAGATTTTAACTCCTCAATTTTGTGTTGCTGACATATAAAGGCGGTTAGGCCACCATTACACCCATCAGCATAATGCTCAAACTCGTTACTACCAGAGGTATTTACATATAAGCCAGCGGCATCCCATTCGCACATTTCGAGTAAATGTTTAAATTCAGGAAGCTCTTCAAACTTTTGTCTTAAATATAATTGTTGGTTTAGATTAGTCATTGTTTTTCTCCAAAAAAGTTGTGTTAAGCCACCAATTTGGATTCAATTTTATATACTCGGCGTGTTCATCCGATGTACCTTGCCATTCCTCAATTGTCACGGCATCAGCAATAGCCTGACCAACTGTTGGAAATTGTTGCTTGGCTTCTTTTTTCAGCCTAAAAGCTATTTGCTTTGCTAATTTGTGGCTTGGTACTGGATGTAAAATAGCGGCTGAATCTGGTTCTTCAGGAATATTAACGGCCCATAGTTTTGGATTTTGTTGAATTGGGTTTTCAGCAAAAAACTTAAGAACATCTTCCTCAGTTTGGGCAATAACAGACTTATCATCGACATAACACTCAACACAATCGTTAAGGGCTTTTATATATTTAATTGCCATCTCTGCATTGTCATAACGCTTCAATGGCTTCGAAAACCATTCTTCAGTGATTTTCAATTCTTCGGCATGTGCTTTCTTTGTACCATTCCAAACAGTCGGATAAATCCAATTTGCACCATCATTAAATTCTGAATGATCATTTTCAAATCTTGGATTGAAAATAAATGAGTTTCGAAGGCGGTGAGCAGCTTTGAATGCTAATTCAGCTGATGCTGCGGCCATTTGTACGGTATCCTCATCATCCTCGGGGTGAGGACCAACTACCACACAATAGAGTTCTGAATCTGGATCATTACTTCTAGGCATCAAAACGGCTTTAGCATGTCTAAAGTCACTGAACAAAAAATCAATATTTGCACCTTTATTCACGCCAGTAGGACTAATGACAGGATTGCAAATTGATCCTAATTCAGCGCAAATATCTTCCACTTTTGATAAGTACTCACTGTCAAAACGTACAAAGCCTTGATAACCGGTATTTGCTGGAATTACTTTTTCCCAGTCGGGATAAGTAACTTTTAAGAAAACTTTAAATGCCTCATATGCGTTATGGTGATGAGGAATTTCAATTAATCCAGTTTGCGACTCAGTGTCGTATGTGATTTGGCAATGCTTCAATCCCGAGCTAAAAGCAGTTTTTTTAACAAAACTCTCTGCATAAGCTTTTGGAATAATAAATAAAACATTATCTGGCACATTTTCTAATTTTGCGTAAAACAGAATACGACCATCAGTGCCTACAATATGCTGTTTTACAATTGCTACAGAGTCTAGGTTTCGTGTATCCCATTCATCTTCATCTTTTGAAGCAATACAAGCTGCACGTAGTAGGGCGATTGGAACTAAAATTTGATATTTCATGCTTTATTGCTCCAGTCGACTGATCTATTACTAAAAACTTTCCAAATTTCTTCATATGTATGACTAGCTGATTCAACATCTGCACAATCAATTCTAATTTGAAATTTCTCGTAATTAACTTGAACCGAATTCCAAGGTTTTAGCTCAACTCCATTGAGCATTATGGTGTGAGGTTTACAGCGGAAAAGAAATTTCTTTTCAAAAAAATCTAAGGTAGCCACCTTTACATTTAAATCCTCCCATTCAGGAATAGATTTAATAGGTGATATTTGAATTTTAGATCCATTACTCCATGCTTTTTTTGCTGCTTCACCATCCAAAAGAATATAATCTGCATTGATGTTTGGATTAAAACTTTGAGTACTTTCAACAGCATGTTTATTTTCAGGTTCTGGTAGCTTAATACCTTCACGGACCCAATGGATATTTGCATAGTCAGTACTAAACTGATATTCAGTTTCCATCCATTTTGTCCGTCCCATCCATGCGTACCAAATACCGTTTTCAAGTTTGTAAAACCATTCCATAAAATAAAGATGGGCACCTTCAGGAATCTCGATCCAAGTAGGCTTAATCCCAACATCTGTTGTTTTGATGTATTGATATGAATTTTCTGGATCAAGAAACTCATGGTCGGTAGTCTTCGGTTTTTGGATAGGTCTTAAATTCGCCTCAAGATACTCATCAGAGTTACCATTTTTTTGCCATGCAAAAGCATATTGTCCATATGCATCCATGCCATCATCTGTCCAATACCGCCATCCATCACTTAGCTTTACAAACTTATCACCATCATCAGGCATTACATGGGTTGCATCATTTACATCATTCCGATTTAAAATAACCATGTCCTTTAGATGATCTAGAGTTACCCATTCATATCCATCTGAACTTATGGCATTTTCGCATGAAAAAACACGACCATTGTCCTGAACAAACAGGAATTCATCACCTTCAATGATTGAAGTCGTGCTTGTGACATAGAAGCCTAATTGTGAAAAATATTTCAAAACTTCGGCTTTGCCATGAGTGCGTAGGTCTACTTTTAGGCTATGAAACCTAAAAATACCTGGTTTCTGTTTTTCGCTAATTCTTAAATCAACCATTGCTTATCCCTCACTTCATCAAGCCATGGGCTTTAAGTTTTTTGCGCAATGTACCGCGATTGAGGCCCAAAATTTCAGCCGCTTTAGTCTGGTTGCCGCGGGTATGGGTAAGGGTTAATTCAAGTAGTGGTTTTTCAACAATCTCCATTACGACGTTATACGCATTATCTTTTCCAGTTTCTAATACGTGGTTAAGATGTTCAATTGTCAGTACTGGTGACTGAAGGTTAAGTTTTGAAGACATTTATTTTTTCCAATATTTATCAATGAGTGTTTAGGAGAGGGCGCCAATTTTTAGGCTTGGCCCCAACCCTCATGAGTTTTTTTGTTCTTGCATGCGGCTACAATCGTCGACTCATAAAAAGTGCCTTTGAATCTTGTATACGCTGCATTTAAAACTGACGGATCTTTTGCATCACAAATGGCTTTTAGAGCAGCATTAAAGAGTTCTTGCTCTGTACGTTTAGGCTTTTGTTCAGTTGGGGGTTGTTGGGTTGACTGCCCAACAGTTTTCACTTCGTTTACAGGTGGTTGTTGCTCGGTCTGGCTGTTTGAAGTTTCAGTATTATTGTTACCGTAGTAATGCTCATAAGCCTTCTGCTGATAACCTTCTGCATTCCAATAGCCTGCATGAATATCGCCAGCAAAGCCTAAGAGACTTAAAGCCTTTACGGTTGCATTGGTTTTTGACTTTTTAATTGCATCTTCGTCATGAATAATGCCAGTGCTCGCCTTATACATTGCTTTAGAACCAGCGGTTTGCTCAACAAAGTACTTTTGACCGTCCTTCATGTACCAAAGCACGATGATTATCCAATGGCTGATAGTGACATCATCCAGTTTCTGGAAACCATGATCTTTGATTTCTACACCCCAGCCTTGACCTATAGGCCCGAAGGTTTCAGTTGCACGTTGGATCAACCAATAAGCTTTAGGTGAAGTACCTTTATATGGCTTACCTTTGATTTCCGTGGTTTGTGTTGGATCAGTAACACAAACAGAATGCCAAAGTGCCATGTTCGGATTATTTTGATTGTTTGCATTTCCCATGATTCAATCCTCCTTACCCTAAAAGCTTGCGTTTTTTAGGCGGTAGATTTTGGAAGAAACCATTACGATCTAAATAAGCAGCACGTTTTGCGGCTTGCTTCGCTTGGCGCGCCTTATAAAGATGAGACGTGACTTTTTCTGAAAGTAGGGTTTTAACTAATAGCCCATTTCTCTCAACATAGAAATCAAAACCATTGAGATATGTTCCCCAGGTTATGTAATTGCTAAGACCAGCGGGTAATTTAGAATTCTCATTCTTCAGAAGGACATATACCGTCGGGTTATCAAAACCCATTCGATAACGTTCGTTGCCATCACCATCGAGATTCAGAAATTCACAAAAGTACTTTGCAGATTTCTCTTTAAATCGTTGGGTATCATAAGTTTTCATTGAAAAGCGAAATTTAAGGCAACCGCCAAAAATATCTGCAATCGAAATAGGGCAGTTCTTTTCAATAAACGTCCAATCAGTTGTTTCAACTTCAGCGTATTCAATACCTATCCCTTTACTCAAAGATTCTAAAACTTGAGCAGGACTAAGATTTTGACTAAATGCTTCAATTGATGAACGTATTTGATCGTGTGCAGTAGAAGACATTAGCGTGCCTCCACTAACTTGTTAGCCTCAATAAAGTTTTTCAAAGCTTCACTGATATTTTTGTGGTCCTGAAAATTGGTAAAGTCATCAACTTTTGTGCCATTTGGATTAAGTATTTGACCAATATCAAACCAAGTGATATCAACGGCTGTATACTCAGTGCCTGGTGAACCGTAATCACTAGGATAAGATTCAAACTTGAAATCTAAAGGCACAAGGTAGCCATCGAGATTAATTAATCCTGTACCTGTATTTTTTGAAGTAATTGAAAGTTGAGTAACTCCATATGTTGAAGCGCGCACATCAGGTATAGCGTTATTCTGTGGAGGTGGATTTATATCAATAGGCTGTGAAACTGCAATTGATATACCAAAGAGGACAATAAAAAAAATAATTGCCGTGACTAATACTACATTTGGGAAACTAAATGAAATATTGTCTTGAGAAAGCTTTTGTTCCATAATGCTCTCGTTCCATAATTTTCTTGCGTAAAGCAATGAAAGTTGACCTTAGAAAGCCCTGAATCCGCCAAGATTAGCAGGGCTTTTTTTGTGCTTTAAATTAAGGGTTAGGCTTCAAATGTACCGATCAAAACTTGTTGATCTGGAAGGAGCTCAATCACTTTTTGTTTAAATTCTTGGATAATTTCATTAACCAGAATTTCTTCTTTAATGATTTGCACGGCAAAGATAGGCTCGCCACTACTACTATTGACGATTACGCGAAGCTCAAGAGTTTTTTCTTCTAGACCAACATATGCTGTATCGACAATTTTAAATTTTTCAGGTAATTGGCCTTTTTTCGCTTTGGCTGCGATATCTGTTTGTGCTGTACGAATTTCACGAGTATTTTCAACTTCTGCATCGTTTGAAACGTTGATATCCACCTTCATATTGCGTACTGCAACAATGGCATCTTTAAGAGGAATTTCTTTTTCTTCAGCATCGTAGGCCTTTAAAACACTTGCCCAATCTTCTAGGAAAGTAGCAAAGCGTTTTTGATCCAACTTACTATCTTTGAGTTGATTGAGTTTTTTCCATACAACAGTAGGGTCAAGTTTCAAAATTGCTTTGTGGTCACAATGGCCCTGATCAAAGCCTTTTTCACTGTAGTTCAAAACAGCAATTGCTTGAACATCATCACGGGATACGAATACTGGTACTGGACCAGTAGTAGGTGAATCAGTGATGTATTGCACAAAATCTGCAAAGATTGGAGTTGAAAAACGCCCACGAATTCGATTACGACCTTCTTGGTTTGCTTCTGTATCGATAACTTTGAAGTTTTCATGTACTGCAACTAAATCACCACGGTTTAAAGTGTGAACAGGTGTGCAATTTTCAACTACGGCTTGTACTTCTGAATTTACTACTGACATGAGTTTTTTCTATCCTATTTGATGGAGGGGGAAGGTTTTATGAAGATGCCTTATGCATCTTCTTCAAAAAGTTGTTTTGTATGATTTGCAAATAGAGATACATCACCGTCTTTATTGACATGCATAGATGTTTTTGCGCCGTGATTTTCAATTTTATTGCCATCTGGCAAAGGGGTGTTTGATGTTAATTTGTGCTCAATTGTGACGCTGTCTGCACCGACACCTTTTGAGAATTTGATCTTGACGTTAATTTCGCCTTTGCCGTTATTATCAACGGCTGCTGATGCAACTTCACTGATTGCATAGCCTAGTTGCTGAGCAAAGACACCGCCGTCAATGTCATCGATAAATTGGTTATGATCGGTTGATTTCATTTTCAGTCACCTAACTTTAGGTTTTTGTTGTTGGTGAAATGATCATATTACAAGTAATTCTTGTATTCAATAATTATTTAAAGAAAATCTTGTATTATTTTTCAATAGACACAAAAAAGCCTGCATTATGCAGGCTTTAGGATTGCAAAAATTTACATAACTAGTAGCTGGCTTATTAAATCTTGATCTGTCTTAGAACTAATTGCACCAACAACTTTCCCAGTGATATAGCAAGTTTCATCTAAAGGCATATATCGAGGCACCCATTCAGGGTTTAATGCTTTTAAAAGAAAAGAGCCATTATCATTTGCGGTTAAACGTTTAAATGTAGAACCTTGGGCACACCAGGCAATTACATCATCTCCAATTGAAGTTGGGAGATCAGGGTTAACAAAGATAATATCCTTCGGTTTATATTCATCCTTCATGCTTTCCCCATTAACCTCAAGGGCATAGCCATTAGGACCAACGTTAAACATACAAAGAATTTTAGGATATTGATCTAACACTTCAATTTGACGATCATTCCAGTGTCCAGCGGCTACCCAATCAATTAAAGGTACATATCTAGCTCGGTTAAAAGACTTCAATTCATCTTCTTCACCAAATAAATAAGCCTTTGTACATTCGAGAACTGTAGTAAGTGCGTCGAGATTCTTACCACGTGGAGAGGTTTGACCCGACTCCCATTGTTGGACTGCTTGAGGAGAAATCTCAAGCAGATGTGCCAACTCTGTTTGGTCCAAACCTTTAGCATCACGCTTTTTAGCGATCCGCTTACCCATTTCAAGCTTGTTCATGTTTGTGCACACAAGAAAATCTTGTACTAAATATAAAGCAATTCTTGAAAAAAGTCATTGCAAGTAAATCTTGTATTCTTTAAAGTAATACTTGTAATGAGCGAGTAGGGCTTTTCCAAATATGAATAACATTCTTAAAAAAACTGATGATGTAACTAGTGAGAGTATCGTTAAAGATGCAATTCAAAAAGCTGGCGGTGTAAGTGCCGTTGCCCGTTTAGTTACCAAAAAATCAGGGAAGAACTATTCATATCAAGCCGTTCAGTCTTGGATTTCACAAGACCGTATACCGCCTAAGTATATTCCAATCATCTCAGATGTGACTGGAATAGCTAAAAGTACATTAGACCCGATTGTATTCCAAGGGCAATAAAAAGCAAATCAGCTTTTATGGAATTCAATTATTAGAAAGGGAACGGTTTAACGATATGAATCAAGTAGCTATCAATCAGATAAATCTAAATACATGTTCGAGTCTTGAATTGCTCAAGATTATTAATCAGGTACGCCTAGAGTTTGGTGAACCTACGATTAGGCCAAATGACTTTCATGCGCGCATTCATGATGAGCTGGAAGGTGAGCACTACGAAACTTTCGTTGTGAATAACCCTAATAGAACTGTAACGGTAGCAGCAAATTTAAATCATGACCAAAGCATGCTGATTTCAATGCGTGAGTCAAAGGGCGTGCGAAGAAAGGTCCTAGAAATTTTGAAAGGGCAGCAGATCCAACCGGTTCGAATTCCACAAACCTATGCAGAGGCATTACAGCTGGCAGCGGATCAAGCACATCAATTAGAACTTGCTGCGCCGAAAGTCAATTTCTATGACACGGTTGTGGAAAAGGCCACCTTAATGAATGCAACGCAAGTTGCACAAAAACTAGGTTTATCGGCAGTAAAGCTAAACAAGGTTCTAGATGAACTTGGGGTTTACAGCAAGGCAGTTCTGCGAGGCCGTGTCTTCAGACAATGGTTCATTGATAAGAATCTAGGAATTATGCGTCAAACAGAGGTTGGCTATTCACAGCCGATGTTCACAACAAAAGGAGAGGCTTGGATTGTAGAAGAAATCACAACTAAAGGCTTGGTTTAACCGCCCCCTGCGCCAACAGGAAGCGGTCAAAAAAATCTATTCATTTAACTTCGAGGTAAAAATGAACTCAATTACTCTATCAGAACATAGCTGTGCAGACAAATGCACGGAATTTAAAAATAAAGGGGAACAATGCGGTCATTGCTTGATTCAGCATGTTGAAAAGCAAGAATTCGCATTAGGTGTTGCTCCAGATACGGCATATGTAAAAGATGCTGTTAAACAAATGCAGCAAAAGCTTCTAAGTACCGTTGGTGGAATTAACCAGGCGCTTAAAATACTTAATGACAATCCCGATGATTTTTCGTGGTTCTCGATTCAAAAGCAATATTATTATGACTCTAAAACTCATGATGATTTAATTTCAATTGATGATCTAAGAGATGCCTGTCACGGATATTTCATTGAGTTCTTTGGTGGCCTTACCGCTATCCAATACATTCTTGATACCGCACCCAAGGGGGCTACACATTTTGATCGTTATTTCGAAAAGATCAATTTCTTAGATAAGACACTTTCTTTATGGGTAGATGGTGCGTGGGCTCTGCAAGAGTTACGTATGCTTGGCTTCAAAAGAGCAATTTCTACCAGTGTTTCTCTGGATGATTTAAGAAATGTATTAGATCAATACAAACCCGAAATTATCCCGACTTTTGATGATTCTGGTGTCCAGAACTTCTCATATCTTCAACTTACTCAAGCCACAATTGCACAGATTGAGTTTTTCAATACTCAAAAATATGTAGCAGCTCAGAACGGTGCTCAACAAGAAGCTGATGCTTTTGATAATCAGGCTGATGGTGCCTATTTACTATGGTTCAGTATGACTAAGGATTGTCGTACTAAAGCGGATAATGAGCGTATTCAGGCTTTGGTGGGTGCTAAAGCATGAAAACTAATAAAAATAATCGTCCAGAAATCTCAAGTATTTTTCATTTCCATAAAACCGCAATTGCACTGCTATTAGAAATGCAGCAAGAGGCAATTCAAGCTTCGTCACCAGAAACACATGTTTGGCGTGAAGATTGGAAAGCGCGATTGGCTTTTGAGCAACAAATCAAAGATGAAATTTGCGACCAAATTGAATCATCACTGTTTAATTCTAATTTAATCAGTTTCCACGGGGAAAATATCTTTGTAGTAGTTGCTGATGAAGCACGGGCAGGTGTTGCATGAGTGCTCGTCCAATTGATATGAACGCGTTGGAAGTAAACGCGATTTTAAACAATTCAAATCTTCAAATCAGAAGAAAAGTTAAGCCGAAAAGTGGCGGTCAAATTATTGGCTGGGGTGGCAAACATATTGCTATGGAAGAAATCCCTTGTGATGAACCAGATACCCAGCACGTTAGAACAGTGCTTTGCCCTTATGGTCAAGTAGGGGATCGTCTTTTTGTCCGTGAAGCATTCGGAACCAAAATCCAGAATCTAGGTGGTACCCCACACGAAAAGCTGGTCTACAAAGCCTCAGAACCGACTGCTGTCTACTGTATGGACTGTACTGGCAAAGCGCAGGCAATCAAATGGAAGCCTGCGCCCAAAATGCCGCGACATCATTCGCGCTTACTTCTTGAAATCCAAGAAATAAGTGTAGTTCCCAAAAATCCTAAACAAATTGACAAATACCCAAATCAGTTTATGTGGGCGATCAAATTTGCTGTAGTTGAAGGCGGTGTGGCATGAGTCAGATTATATACAGAGCAGAGGATTACATTCTAAAAGCGTGTTCAAACAGTATTTATCGCATCGAGAAAGTAATAAAAGGTAAAAAGACCACAAAAATTCGTATAAGTAATCAGAAAACTAAATCTGAATCGACAATTTCATTGTCAGCCATTGAGCGCAAAGCTACATGGGAAGAAGTCAGACTTAAACGCCGAGTTTTAGAAGTTGATCAAATCGATCCTGCTATCACATTTACAGGAAAAATGACCTTTGGTGATGCTTCTATGTGTATTCAAGTAGATAGACCGAGTTTTAAAAGTTGGTCAGAAGAGGAAGCACATTGGAATTCTCAGTTACATATTCAGGTATTTAATACGGTTCTAACCGAGCTAAGTAATTTGGGCTATTCGATAAAGCAGCAAACCAATATTTTTACCAGTCCAGATCATAAATATTGTCGAAAAGGTGATTTAAGACTTGATGTTGAAGTAGAAAACGGCTGTGTGGTTTTCCATTTTTACCAAAATGTTAATGCACCTAACCGTCCAGATCATGGTGGCAGATACGAACATAACCAACAGAAGTTAATGCCTTATTTAATGTTGCTGGAAATGAAGCGTACTCGCAATCGAATCAAAAAATTGTTCATGGAGTGCTACGGTTTTACTTTTGAAGAAGATTTTAAAAGAAAAAGTCGTTTTGAAATCGTTGGGCCAGAAGGTTTGACAGCACTTGAGTGGATTGAAGAGGACTATAAAGCAGATGGCATCACATTAGAAAAATTGGAAGCATCTTCATATGGGTATACCTCGGAATATAACAATCAAAGTGCCGACAAGAAACGATTGGTCCAAGGATTACAAGTTTGGTTTTATGAAAGAAAAAAACGGCTAAATGTTGGCAAGGTTTATTATCGTTCAAACAGTATGTGGTGGGTCGTAACTGGAAAATATGGCTATGCAATTGAAAGCAGCAATAGTCTATATGTTGAAAAGCCACATGATGTTCGAATTAAGGCTAATCAGAAAACGCGTAGAAATATCCTAAGCCAAGTAATTTTTGATGCTAAAAACAAAGGCAATTTAGCGTTTGCAGAAAAAATACAAGCGCTTTTTGACAGCGAATTTAATGACAAAGGCTTGTTTATCACGAGGGAGCAGGCGCGCAAGTATTTTACTCAAATTGGCCTAAATTTCGGTCATATCACTCTGGCTCGGATCAGAAAGTTACATGCGCTTTTAGATGAACGTTTAAAGGCAAGCGGCATTTTTGATAAATCATTACGTTGCCACAAGAACATTTCTTTCCAATTCACTGATGAAGGTGGTATGGCCCATGCCTTAATTAAATGTGATGCAAATTATTTTACTGGACGTCAAGCAGTAGAGTTTGAGGAAAATGGTTTTATTGGATTTGCGGGTTGGTCCGATGAATATGCGCTAAAACCAATGCTAGAGGCGTTTGTGGAATGGTGTGACTTAACTAAAAAGGAGGTTGCGGCATGAAAGAACGTCCAATTTTATTCAATACAGAAATGGTGCGGGCGATTTTGGAAGGTCGTAAGACTCAAACTCGTCGCTTAGTTAAGCCTCAACCAACTGTTTGTGATGAAGATCGTGGTGGACATTGGTGGCCTAGTAATGCTGTGCAATCAATGGTTCACGTTGAAAAAGAGCTCCAAGACTACAAGGGTCTTTGGCGTGGGTTAATAGAAACTTGTAACCCTTTTGGTGAAGTTGGTGATCAGCTATGGGTTCGGGAAACGTGGTATCAGAAAGGTACAGTAGGACGTTCATATCCTGATGATGATGAATATCAATTCTTCGGACATAAGCAAGCCGCGTATGTAGCTGATGGCGAAGCACCAAATGATTGGACAGTGAAAAAACGACCTTCAATTCATATGCCGCGTTGGGCATCTCGTATTCAGCTTGAAATTACAAACATCCGCATTGAACGCCTTAAGGATATTTCTGAAGCAGATGCAATTGCTGAAGGTATGACCTTTACAGATTATGGTCAAAATCACTTTGGAAATCCGAATCCAGGTTGGTTATGGAAGCAATCTTCAAACCATGATCAATGCTTAATGACAGCAAGACATGCATTTGGGAATTTGTGGGAATCCATAAACGGGAAAGGCTCATGGGATGAAAACCCTTGGGTTTGGGTAGTTGAATTTAATTTGATTCAAGGTGGTGCTGTATGAGCCAATTTACATTAGAAGAATGGTTGTCACTGGTCGCTGATCTTAAAACATCTCAAACAGAATTTAATGTTGGCACTGCAAGTCCGATTTTTCACGTTCAGGAAGAAAAAAAGGTTTATGGGCTAAATTCTGAATATTCCGATAAAGAGTGCTGGATTGATGGTGAGGAAGGTACAGAGTTTGATAGTGCTCAACATTACTATGATGAACTTGATGCAGAAGATAAACATGCACTGAATGGATTAGCTTTGGCAAATCATAGTGAACTTTTTTGTGATCTTGATGAAAGAGAAAAGAATGAAGCGCTTGAAGCCTTTTCCAATGCCAATGATCTACATTTATACAAAACCCGCTTTAAAACTGAATGGTTTGATGTTGGCGTTTTCTTAACTCGAAAAGAAGCAGACTGGTTTATCAAACGTAAATCACACGATTACGGAAAATTGAGAGTTTACGTCAAGTCACTTTATTGGGCACCACAGCACAAACGATTAATTCAAGCCATTTTAAATGGTGAGATTAAGTATGTCGTTAAAGGTGGTGCTGTATGAAAGTATTTATCTTAACAGTTACCGAATCTGATTATGAATGGTCAAACACGGAAGTATCAGGTGTGTTTGGTGAAAGTGAATTTGAGCGTTTCATTCAATTAATCAAAGACAAGTTGCCCCAACATCAAAAGTTAATTTTCAATGATACCCATTTTCTTTTTGAGAAGTTAAAACACGATTTTTGCAAAATTACCAAAGCTCTTAACTGCAAGGACAATAAGTCGTGGGAGTTAGACTTCTATCAATACTTTAAATCAGATGCAGCAAAGCAAAAGTTTTCAGATTCAGATTCATTTGAAATTGAATGTCATTGGTTAGGTGAGACATGAATCAAATTTTATTTGGTTATTTCAGCCAAATTATGAAGCAATTAAATGATCAGGAAACAACGGTGAAGAAGTGTATCAGCACACCAGCATATCCAGATTATGAACCGCTGCAAAAAGAAAGATTGAAACATTTTAAGAAAGAGGTGGCTTAATGCATTATTACGAGAAAAAAATCGGTGATTACCATCGTAAAGCAGGTCGCCTTAATATCCTTCAACACGGTGTTTATAACTTGCTTATGGACGCATGTTATGACCGTGAGGCATTCCCAACAGAAGAGCAGGCAATTGATTGGGTTTGGGCAGAATCTGATGAAGAAATTGCAGCAGTTAAATTTATCTTGAAAAAATTCTTCAATAAAAATGAGGAAGGTGTGTATATCCAAAACCACATTCAAGAGGATTTGATTGCATATAAGGCATATATAGCAAAACAGTCAGAGAATGGTAAGAAAGGTGGTCGACCTAACGGTTCTAAAAATAAAAACAAATCAGGTGGTAACTCTGGTGAATCTCAGGAAGGGGAACAACTAACTGAACAAACCCAAGATAACCCAACAGAAAGCGAAATAAACCCACCGCTTACCCAAGATAACCCAGATGAAAGCCAACAAAAGCCTAAACCAATAACCATCGAACCATCAAACCAAGAACCATCTAACCAAGATAGTGATGGTAATAACGCGGGCGTAGAAAATTCATCGTTGCCACCGATTCAATTTGCAACCTACCAGGTACAGGACAGAGGTTTTTATTCACTTCTTGAGCTAGCCAATCAGTACCCACAATTCCAGATGGACTTCTTTGATTTGGCTATCCCTAGACACGACGGAATATCTTCAACTGACTTCCAAACATTGCTACAGGGCTATTGTGATTTCTTTGCAGCTAAGAACGAACAAAACACACCAAGTATTTGGTTCGTAAAATGGCTTACATGGATTCAGAACAATATCCAAGATGTGATTAAGCGTCGTGAGAAGCAGGAAAAAGCCAGTCAACCGACAATCACTGATCAACCTACCAAAAGCTATTTTGAGCGCATCGTTGATGAAGAACAACCTGGATCATCCGCGGGCATGGTGGATGTAACCCCTTCAAAAAAGTTGTTGGCTAATTTGGAGTATGGGCATGCATAAAATCACGATAACTGAAATTCGCACCTTGATAATGGACCTACGTGTACTTTACGCAGCGCAATTTAATAAGAATTTCCCTACAACGGGTGAAATGGCAGTTCCTATGGCGTTTGTTGAATCAAAGGCAATGGAATGCTTGTGTGATGTTTCTAAAGAGCAGTTTGAACGTGCACGTACACGATTAATGAAATCGGGTAATAAATTCATGCCTTCGTTCTCTGATTTCCGTGACTGGTGTATTGGTGAAACATGGATGTCGGCAGATGAAGCATGGGCCAGAGCTTGCAGATTCACGGCTGATAAGAGTGTACCTATTACTCAAATTACCAAAGTCGCTTTGGATGAAGTGCAATCATTTATCAATGATGGATATATGAAACCTGCACGGGAGCAATTTATTAATACCTACAATGCATTTGTGGCTAAGGCACAGCATGTCGGTCGAACACAAGAAATGTATGTGCCACCAAAACAATTGGAACATAAGAAAAAGGAACATATTGCTGTATCTAATGATGAAGCTGTACAGCGCCTTAACGCATTGAAGAAGAAGCTAAATATCAACAACCGTGAGGTCCCAAAGCCGCAGGAACTTAAACCCAAATCTAATTTGGGATGTCCAGCAGCTGAAGAACCATGGCCTGATCCATTTGATCAACCCAGTGAATATTTAGAAGCTTGTGAGCGTGATGGTCTGAATGTCCCTAAAACCGTTATTAAGCATATTGGTGGCACAGCATGAATCAGACATTAGCTCTAACAAAAGAGCAGGTAGAAGCGAAAACAACGCAATTTAAAAAGGGTAATAGAGTACACGTAGATTTTGTGAGTGATTCTAGAACTGAGTTTTCAGGTATCCATATTAAAGGTGATGCGGTAGTTGATCGTCACGAAGATGGTTATGTCTACGGACAATTGGAACTAGGCACCCCATTTATGTGTCCTGAAAAGTTTGTTCAGCTAACTTCACAGGAAATTATCAAACAATTACGTGAAGAATTTGAGAACTGGATTAAGAGCCAAGATTTCTATTCATCAATACTCATTTATCAGCATGGGCCAGAGTTATTTATTTATGACTCCATTGATGGCTATAAAAATCTGGTGATCCGTGTTGCCTTTGAACTATGGAAGGTTTTGCACTCATGTCGTGAACAACTCAAAACTTTAAAAGTGGAGGGTGCTTGCCATGGGTAAAAGTCGCAATTTATGGGAACAATGGTCTAAAGGTAAAGTCGATTTCTTTGCAATGAATCCTCATGCAGAAGGTAAAACGAACCGCCAAGCGAGAGTTCGCCGTGCCTTAGATAAGAAGGTTATTTTGCCATGCGCGGTCACAACCCAAGAGGTAAAAGGTGATTTGATGCATCAGGGCAGCACAGGCGGCTTTGTGATTACTGGTGATGGTTTTATTACAGTGAAATTACCCTATGGCATCAGCGCTAATGATATTTGGCGTGCCACTATTGATGAGAGCACGGGCAAACAGCGAAATAGTCTTTCGTTAGGTGCCAAGAAGTTTAAACGTCGCGTACATGAAATTTATGCGCCTATCTTCAAGGCCATGAAGTGGAAAGCAATATCACAGCAATGTGAGATTAGATTGGTTATTCAGCCACCACGAAAAGATCGTAGTTATAGCGCAAGCACTTATCCACGCTTCGATATAGATAACTATCCAAAATTATTAATTGACTCTTTAAAAGGTGCCGAGCTGCTTTTTAAGGATGACAACATTTTTGTTAAAGAAAAAATTGAATTTGCTGAACCTATTGAAAACGGTTGTGTCTGGTTGTCATGTGTCTTTATCAGCGAAACAAATTGGCTGGATAGAAAAGTAGACTTTGACTGGCTAGCTGGGAGAGTTGCGTAATGGCTAAAAGAACAGATTTAGAAAAACGCGTAATGATTGGACGCAAACTCGCGTTAGCAAGAGAACGTACTGGATTAAGACAAGATGAAGTAGCGATTGAGTTGTTCGGTGTTGCACAAAAGAACCGTATTTCAGAAATGGAAAACGGCAAAACTTTACCAGATGCAGAATTATTGCAGGTGATGTGCAGTCTTTACCATTGCTCGGTTGATTGGGTGTTGGGTTTTACGATCAACCCTGAATTAAACGAAACGGAATCAGTGGCAGGGATACTATTTAATGGTCTTGGTGATTTGCTTGCTGAGAATTTAAATGCCGTGACATCTCAAATGGCTTTGTTATGTGCAAAACACATTGCTTCTTTCCCACCAGCATTACAGGTAAGACTATTAGAACAATCAAAGGCAGTCGCCAAAAAGTTTATGAATTTGGATCGTGATCAACAGGAAAAGCTTCAACCTGAAATGATTGAACTTATGCAAACGATCAAAGAGTGTGACAAGGACCGCGCAATTCAATTCACCAATCTAGCCAAAGGTTTAGAAGATATTACTGACCGTGATGAGGATGACATACAGGAAAAATTAATTCAGGACCTGAAAAGCCAGCGTAAAACCCGCTTCACTCAAACAACACTTCTGACCGAAGATAAAATTGAAGCACAACGTGACTTTTTCTCTGGTGATGCATTGGGTACCTAAATATGGCAGTTCAATCATATTCACAGGAAATATGGGATCGACTCAAAGCGGTTTATGAGTCATCCCCAAAGATCACATGGCAAAAATTAGTTGACCAAGTGGGTGAGGAGCTAGGCTGTGATATGCCTTCTCCTTCCGTTGTGCGCCGTAAAGCAATCGCTGAGAAATGGAAAAAGTGCACGAAAAATCTAGTCAAAAAATCTGCCCGTGAACTGAATCAAGAAATTAAAAAATTGACTAGCAAAAAGACTAGTCATGACGATTCACAAACTTCTGATAATGAAGGAGATAGTACTAGTCAAAATAATGTCAAAAAGCCGTCAAATATTGCAGAAGTCTGGGGTCAAAAATCAAAGTCAGAAAATGATTTTAGTAAGGCTGATTTTAACCGCTTAACTTCAGCTCAAATCATTAAGGAAAACCGCTATAGGTTGGCTAATTTGGGTGAACTTGCTGGCGATACAATTACAAGCGTTATTCATATCCGAGATGAAGTCTTAAAACTAGATGTAAGTAATCTAGATCCTGAAGATAAAGAGGCTATTAACATCATCAATGGCTTGAAATTCAAAATGGGCCTGATCAGCCAGATTGTGGACCTGAATGTAAAGCAAAGTATCACCTTAGCCAACATTGCCAAATCCGAAGCCTTGTTCTGGGGCTTTGAATTGGAAGAACTCAAAGATCAGTCGGAAGTACAGTCTAAACGTTCGGCTGTAATCGCTGATGCCGAGGAAAAACTAAGACTTGCCAAAGAGAAAATGGCCGCAGATAAAAAAGCTGCTTTTGCTCGTAAGGTGGCAATGATTGAAGCCGGTGATCCTGAACAAGAGGAGTTTGAAAATGTGTAATTTCCAAGTTGGTGAGACCGTAGCTGTAAAAATAATGGCAGACCAAAACCTTACAAACCTCATTGTGTACACAAGTGCATATATGCAGGAATACTACAATCTTCATTATAAGCAACATTCATGTTACAAGCGCTGCAAGATCAAAAAAGTAAAAAGGCTTTGGTACTTTTATTTCAAACGTATGTATTTGCTTGATGATGGCTGGTGGTACAGCACAGAGCAATTAACGCCAATCGTTAGAGTTAAGGCAATTATTAATAATGAAGAACAAGAGGCCATAGCATGACACAAGCAAAATTAACTCATCGTGAATTATGTGAAGTGGGTTCTTCAATCGTTATGTGGAGCAGTGAAATGTTAGAAAAATTTATTAAGTATTGCCAAGCAAAGAATGAAAATTGCAGTGAGAACTATCTCACCCATGTTTTTAATAATTCCCAAGATTTGAACATTGTTCAATTTTTGAATGAAGAAGTTAAGTTGAAGACTTCAGCACTAAAGGAGAGAAATAGCGAAATTGAAAAACTGGAATTAAAAATCAGTGAGGATTCCAGAATCTTGCATAACGTTATTGATATTGAGCGTAAGAAGAATGATGCCCTACAAAAGCGGGTAGATGATTCAATCTTTATTTTAAGCACGATTGATACACCTGATGAGGCATACAAATTAATAGATTCACTATTAAGAACCTTAAAAGGGACCACAAATGAGTTAGAACAAGCGCTTAATAAAGAGGTTTCCCATGGCTAATGTTGTTTATGAATATGAAGGTAGATTTAGCTGGTTTGTAGAGGAAGAACCGTTGGGCGGCTTTGCTCTATTTATGAATTACAACTTCCAATACGAATTTACCAACCTTGACGCTGCAAAGAATTGGATAGATGAGTGTGAGTCAGAATGAGTGTTATAGCCGTTTGTGATTGGTGCAAAAGACCAGATACATGTGATTTTGTAGCTGGCCTTTGCTTATGTTATCCATGCCAAGATTCACATGAAGATATATTTGGCGACGACATTAATGATGAAGATTATTATGGTGACGATGATGAGCCAATCTAAAAACCAATTTAATGTAGGTGATAAGGTCCTTTATCTAGGCTTATGGGGCACTGATTTTAATAAGGTCGATGAGGTAGTAGGCATTGTTTGGGATGAACTACTCCAGCGAAATAAATATCTAATTAACGAGTCAGAATCAGGTGAGGTACTAACGCAATACGGCGATAACTACAGACTGGCGGAGCCAGATGAAATCGCCGTGGGACATCGACTACGATCAAACAACGGGCAGAATATTTGTGCATTCTCTACTTTAGAGAGTATGAAATCAGAACCGTTGCTACAATATCTCGATAGATGTGAGCAAGTAGTCAAACGCTGGCCTAAGTGGAAGGTTGAAAGTATGAGAGATGCTTTAGGAATAGTTAAAAATAGTTGATTATATTTTTCCATATTAAAGATAATGATTATTTAAAGAATATGACGTTATTAAAAAACACTCTTTGAG
>NZ_LRPD01000049.1:0-14332 GCF_001605865.1 Acinetobacter sp. NRRL B-65365
ATTATAAGGATTTATCGGCAAAATTATTTTATTAATTTATTTTAAACAATAATATCTATTTATTTTATACATCTTAACAACCACCTCTAGCTAAAAGTATAATTACAAGCTTTGACTAATATTCCTTTTTTTGATTAGATCTACTAGATAAGTACAGTTATATTATTTAAAATTTACAAATCTAATTAAAATTATTTTATTCTCTAAACTTTCTAGGAGTCACACCTTTAATCGACTTAAACCATTTTATAAAGGAATTAACTGTAAAGAAATAAAGCTTCCGAGAAATATCTTTTAATTTATAATTAGTATTTTTCAAACAATCAATCGCAAGGTCATCTCTTACTTCCTCCAATATTAAACTATATTTACTACCATTATCATGAAGTTTCCTAATTAAATTGATGAAGAAGCTCTTCCACCATACAAAGAATGGCGTAGAGGCAATAGACTCACTTACTATCATTGTGTTACTAGTATTAATGTTTACTAACATACTGAATAATCGTAAATATAGATCAACTAAAAGACCATAACTTTCTATCTATTAACTAATATAGTTAGATTGTTTACTAACCCAGTCGTCACAGCTCTTCACTTTTATTTTGACTATAGGTCGATGCCTTGCTTTTAACAAGCTCCTAAATATCAACAAACAAATAAGGAGGCAATCAACCTCCTCACCATCAGTTCAAATCTTGCACTGACTGCTTTAACGCTTTCTAGATATCCTGTAGGTCATGCGTTTGCTGCGGCTCTGATCTGGATTCACCCAAGTAGAACTCATTAACAATCTCCATACCCTCGTCACTGCACACTTTAAAATTAGCATTACCATAACCCTGCCTAAAAATATGATTTAAAACTTCTAAATAAAACCTTAAGTGTTAGTTATGCGTGTTATTAAGATTAGCTAAAATAATTATTTCTTATCAGACTAATTATAAAAAGTCTTTTGCTTCTATTTCAGAAAGATACTTTGTATTTAATATTCTTATTGTTTTGTTCTTGAAATGAATAATGTTTAATTCTGATAAGTCATTAAGTATACGATTTAGCTGTCTGGTCGAAATTCCTAATAAAGCAGCAATTGAGTCTCGTTTTTCCAAGTGAATAACGCTCCCCTCGGTTTCAGCCCTTACAGATAAATATTTACGAACTTTAGTTAATGCTGGAAGGGTTGCATTTGTTAAAAGTTGAGTTGAAGCATACAACTTTTTACTCAGTTGCATGCAGATAAAGCTAAGAAAAGCTGGATCGTTAAACGCATATTGCTCAATTTTACTGAGGGAGATCTCAAGAATATCCACTTTTGTAATCGCAGTTACCGTACTCACAGTACCTATATTGTTATCTAAAAAAAGCTCTAAATCACCAATCACGGAAAAAGCTCTTTCAATAGAGAATACAGCGCAACTCCCATTCTTTTGGTAATTTTCTACTTGCAACTTACCCATTACAAGTAAATACAGATGATTTAGCGAACCTCCTTGGGCCACTAAATACTCCCCTGGTCCTAATTGTTTTAATTGGAGGTTTTCAAGCAATATTGGAGAGAGATATCGAGATAAAGCAAACCTATCGATATAATTCTGCACTAACTCACGATTATTAACAGTCTTCATCTTTTATTACTCATCCTTTACAGCCATCTACGTTATAAAAAATCTATAGTAATATTTAAGGCTTACCCAAGATCTAAAAAACCACTATAAATAGTTGTTTAAATTAAATATTTACTCTTAAAATCATAAATTTTGCAAATAAACTAAAAAGGTCATCTGTCCTTTTTTGGATATAACTTACAGCATAAGCTATACAACACTGTTCGATAAGTAGGGTTGTATCAAAATTGGATATTTATGGCTTCGAATGATTGATTTTCGATGGAGCAATTGAAAATGACAGCGAAAAATCATCTAGACATTACGCTATGGATTTTCCCCTATCTGATACATAAACCAATAGGAGCGCTGGTGACTTGAATCAAAGCAAATCCATTTGAAAAGTATTTATTTAGCTTATTGACTTAATTTTTAACTCTGCATCACTAGAGGAATTTATGAAAATATTTAATCCACAAGAATTAGCTAAGATTGAGTCACAAGTCCATCTAGGTCCTATCAACTCCTATAATTCTAAGCAAATTTTACTTGATGTGAAACTAGAAAAATTTAACGATACTGTTATCGCTCCCAGTAAATGTAAATATCTAGAGATATTTCTAAGAAAAATAAAACCACCTTAATTTTTCACTATTGAACAACAATTTAATCCAATGAGAGATGATCTATTTGATCAGCCTAATCATCATAAAGTTATTAAAGTCTCTTTTTTTAATGGTTCTGTTTGCATCCTAAAAGATAAAGTTCTGTAGTTTTAATATAAATAGGAAAATTTAATGAATACTGACCTTATTGAAGGCCGTTTACTCTTCTTGAAAGAGGCTGAAAATCTAAAAAATATTATGCGCTCCTCGTACACGTCCAATGGCAGGAATGAGAGTACAGCTGAGCATACATGGAGACTCGCCTTATTAGCTCTTGTATTTGAAGATGAGTTAAAACATCTCGACTTTTCAAAAGTTTTAAAGATGTGTCTTATTCATGATTTAGGCGAGACAATCAATGGTGATATTCCTGCAACTGAAAAACAAAATCATCCTGGTAAAGAAGTCCAAGAACGTGAGGACATGCTATTACTTACCCAATCACTTGATGCTCCCCTTAGAAATACCTTGCTGAACTTATGGGAAGAATATGAATCAGGTCAAACGCAAGAAGCTATTGCAGTAAAGGCATTAGATAAACTAGAAACGATTTTACAGCATAATCAAGGAATGAATCCTGACGATTTTGATTATGAGTTTAATCTGGGGTATGGTGAAAAATATACAGATAAACACCCATTGTTTAAAAGTATTCGTATTCTGTTAGATGCTGAAACAAGGAAAAAGATTAATGGTTAGATATATCTAACACTTTCCACCTCCTTACCCACTGGTATTGCTTATTTAGAAACACCTTATGAAGTCTACAAGAACCTCAAATATATAGTTCAAATATCTGCCACTGAAGAACAAAAGGCCTTTAAGTTTTGAAATTAAAGGCAATTTTATATCAGATCGAACAATCCCGGATAATACTTTGGTTGAGATGGTATTAGTTGAATTCTATAAATAAATCACTATTTTATTTATAGAACATCTCAAATTTATCCAATTTTTTCCTTTATCGTTTTAACCTACTTTTATGTTTGCTTCACTTAAATAAACTTTCTTCGAAGTCTTATTCCATAAACAAAGTTCTTGACCCATTTTGTTTTTCATATGTGCCTGAGGATATTTCCCTTGAATCAACAGTGCAGAATATCTAACACGATCATCAAACAACATGACGTTGCTCACTGACTTTGCATTTTTAAGTTGACTGGCTTTTATACACGCCGCTTTGATTTCCTGATCATGCTTGTTCCATGCCTGCTCCGAGCTGGCAAAAGTCACACTTGTGATAACTGAACTTGCTATGAAACCGAAAACAGAAAGATATTTTAAAAATACACGATGCTTCACTGCCATGATCATTGTCCTATTAATTCGAGTATCTGGTTCTATACTGAAACAATATTATGAGAGAAGCCAGTAATTTATACATAGTGTAACGGCACATATGCAAGCTTACACATCTCGGTGGGTTACCCTCAATCATACCTAGATAAATATTATGATTTGCTGCATGAATGAACCTAATGCACAACCACGCATATTTCACAACATATTCACACTTCAGATTTTAAGCTATAAAAAAATGAAAAGGTTTGTGAATATGAAATTTCTAAGAGCCATAACCGTATCCACACTGACCCTATTATCCTTGGCTGCCTGTAAAAGTTTACCCAGCTACAGCGCTGACTATAATAAGGCCAATAAAGAAATTTTAGGCGTTGAATTAAATGATGAGCAAGCCCAGCTTATTGGTCGACGTTTTGTATCAGCATTCAATACCATGGGTACGGTTGCTTTTATCGAAAATGCCAGCCAACTCTATGCAGATCATCTGTACATTAATGATACGCTGTCGCAGTTCTCTACCAAAAAAGAATTGATCAAACATTTCGAAGGAATGAACGAACACGTCAGCAATGTCTCTGTCACATTAATAAGTGCAACGCACCAACAAGATTCTGCCTATATCCATTGGCATATGGTATATGACTTCAAAATGTTGGGGCGTAAAAAAACCATGTCTTCTTATGGTATTAGTCAAATTAAAATCGATGACAAGGACTTAATTGTCTTTCAACAAGATTATTGGGACCCCGCGAATGGCTTGTTCCGATCTCTACCTTATGTCGGGAATGCTTACGCTTTACTTTTACCCTTTAAGAAACCTTAAAAATCAAATAAATAAAACGTAATAGCACATAATTATACAAGCTTAAGTCTGTTGAATATGAAATATATAGCCTAGAAATCGTTGAGGTTGGAAATGCATAAACACTTAACAAAAGCTGGACTCGGCCTCTTCTGTTTTATCGCATCTTTAAGCCTGGTTCATGCAAATACGCAACTATGTCAAACGGCTCCCCTGCTGGTCACAGCAAAAAAGGTCGGTTCGGTAAGCTATTATGCCGATGATTGCCAGCAAAACTGGGAAACTCAAAATATTCGTTTAGATTTTTTCTATCAACGGGATATTCCTGAATGGGCATTCAAAAAAGCGGCCACTTACTTTCTAAGAAGGAATGTGGCCAATTTTTCAGATCAATCCGTATTAAATCAAATTACAATGCTGTATCAGCCCGTCAAAAAGGGAGATCTTTATTCATTGAATTATACGCAATCCAGCAGTACCATAAGCCTGCGTTTAAATCAAAAAAAATTAGGTTCGATCACTAATCCTCAGGTAAATCAATATTTTAAAATTTGGTTTGGTGATTCACCATTTAATGCTAAATTGAAACAACAATTACTTCATCAATAACTTGAATATAAATATGAGCAGTCAATTTGTCCTAATGGTGGAAGATCACTATGAACTTGCTGCCACCGTATGCGAGTTTTTAGAAGAGCATGGTTTTATTGTTGATCATGCCCGTAACTTGAATTCGGCAAGAAATTTTTTATTAGCCCAGCCTTATCATCTGCTATTACTGGATATTAATTTACCTGATGGCTCGGGCTATGATTTATGTGAATGGCTCAGAGCAGAAGGCAAAGATATGCCTATCCTTATGTTAACTGCACGGGATACGCTGAATGATAAGTTAAAAGGTTTTACTGCAGGCACCGATGACTATTTAGTTAAGCCTTTTGATTTCAATGAATTGGTGATGCGTATTCGTGCATTGATCAAACGTTCTCGTGGCGAGGTAACCACCACTAAATTCCAAATTCATGATCTGATTTTAGACAGCTCAACGCAGACCATAACCCGTGCAGGCCAAACAATTGACCTCCCCCGAATACAATTTAAATTACTTAAAATCTTGATGAGGAACTCGCCAAAAGTGATTACCAAACAAGAAATCATTATTGAGCTCTGGGGGGATGAAGAGCCTGAGAGTGATGCCTTACGCAGTCATATCTATAACCTTCGAAAAATGATCGATAAACCGTATCAGGAAAAACTGATTCATACCGTCTCGGGTGTAGGCTTAAAAATAGCTTTAGATACAGAGCCTAACTAATTCAGATAAACCACCACAATCAAACCTGTCGTTTTTTCTAGTTGCAGATCAGGATGCGTACTTAAATAGTATTGGCGGTCGAATAACTCAACTCTCCATCCCAACTGAGCACATAACTTCCGGACAAGCTGTAAACCGATACCGTGACCTTTGGGAGTGAGTTGGAGCTGTGAACTTAACTGTTGTACTTTAAGGTCATCAGGCATTGTGATGCCAATCCCGTTATCCGCGATAACCACACTGTTCTGACGTTGAATAATATGAATTTTCGTACCTTGCGAATAATTTAATGCATTACGCAGTATATTGCTCAGGACCATTTTCGTCATTGATGGATAGATCATCTTTGCAGGGTCTGGAGTCTCTATCTGAACACAGATCTCAATTTCCTGACTACGGTTAAAAGGCTCTAAATCGCTAACCAGATCCTGAATAAGAGGAGATAAAGGCAAATATTCGGCCATTAAGGTACTGGTGTTATTTCTTGCGATCGCCAATAAGGTATCGACCAGTAATTGCATATCTTCAATGGTATTGGCAATACGATCCAAAGCCTTGCTCTGCCCATAACGTGCCTGACAAAGCTGTACATTGCCTTTCAGAATGGTTAAAGGCGTGCGCAGTTCATGACTGACATCTCCGGTAAATTCCCTTTCCCTATTAATAAACTCGCTCAACACCTGATGATAGCGTTCAAGTGCCCGCTTTAAATACTCGGCTTCCAGATTGCCATTGGTATAGATGTCCTGAAACGGCGATGCTGCTGCATTTTGATGTGCCCAGTCAATATCCTCCAAGGCATTTGCCAAACGGGTAATGGGTGAGAAATACCGCTTGGCCCGGCGATTTGACCACCACAAAATACTGTACAGCACAATTAAGCTGAACATTAACGGGGCCAAACCAAACAGCCAGACGATCTTGTTGACATTACTTTCACCGAACACCAGTAATACGTGTTGTCCGTTACGTTCGCCGTAAACTGTCATCCTATTTTTTCCATCGACAAACACGCGATGGACGCCCTGCTCCAAATGCTGATTCCGGAAAGCAGGTGGAGGCATCTCGGTTTGCCACCGGTAACCATACAAATTTTTAGTATCCGGTAAATCAGCTTTCGGATTACGCTCAACGCGCATCCAATAGTGTTCCATCTCCTGCTCAAGGGCAGTTTTGAGTAAAGAACCTTTAATCACCCATGTACTACAGGCAATACCAATAATGATGGATAACGCAATCAGCCCAATTTGCAACCAATAATGGCGGTTAAACATCTCGCTCAGCGGATGATTATCCTCACCATTTTTATTCTGTCTAAACATAGGCTGATCTACTTGGTGTTGTTTTTAAATTATACGTTTTTCTTTTTAAACAGGAAGTGCCCCACAACCCACTCCTGCCCCTGCTCAAACCCAAACAGTTCAGCACATGCCATAAAGAAAATACGCCAACGTTGCCACCAGATCCCCGCTTCTTGAGCATAAACCTCATCAAAAATTGGTTTGAGCTGTTGCTCATGGCGATCCATGTTGTCTAACCAGGCATTGGCTGTTTTTTCATAATGTATGCCAGACCACTGCCAATGCTGTGCCAACTCCAGATGATCTTGAAAATGCAGGAAAGTAGAACTTGCAGGCATCAATCCGCCGGTAAAAAAGTAACGTGACATCCAGTCATATTCACTTTTTATTTCAAATGGATAATGCAGGAATCTATGACAGAAGATATGACACCACAACATACCATCAGCTTTTAGCCAAGATTGGATTTTCTCAAAAAGTCGTTGATAATTTCGAACATGTTCAAACATTTCAACTGAAACCACACGATCAAATGTCTGTGGTTTTAATTCAAGTACATTGACATCACAGGTCACGATCTCAACATTCCTGAGCCCACGCTTTGCGGCTTCAGACAAAATATAGTGTCGCTGAGTGCTGGAATTAGAAACTGCAGTGATGTGCGAGTCAGGATAGTGTTCTGCCATCCATAATGTAAACGAGCCCCAACCACAACCCAGTTCCAGAATATGTTGACCATTTTTCAGTTGTGCCCGCTCACTATAAATTTGTAGGGCAAGCGCTTCTGCCTCATCTAATGTGGTTTGGTCGTTTGCAAAAAAACATGCACTATACTTGAGATGCTTACCCAGTACGGCATGAAAAAATGCTGTCGGTAATTCATAGTGCTGTTCATTGGCCTTGTCTGTTTCAATGGCGATTGCGCTATGCTTGAGCATATACAATACATCTATATAGCGTTGAGCCCCTTGTTCAGGATCATAACGCCCTTCCTGAATCAGACGCTTTTTACTTAACGAGCGAATTGCAGCACGAATTGCCGGGTCTGGCACCAGACCACTTTCTACAAGTTTTAATGATTTTTGAATAATAAAGTCCATGTGCGTACCTACTCTTTGGGTTTCCACGGAATAAACATCGAAGTTCTTTTTTGATAATCGAGATAATTTTGTCCCCGATTTTTTAATGCCTGCTGTTCGCTGAATGGAATTCCAGTAATGTAATACAGAAAAAACCACATCAACACAGGATAAATCCATAAGCTATATAAGCCTGCTGCGATACCGATGACTGGATATGCAAACCAATGCAACCACTCAAAGAAATAATTTGGATGACGTGAGTAACGCCATAATCCCTGATCCATGGTTTTGCCACGATTCTGGATGTTTTGTTTAAACCGATAGAGTTGCTGGTCTGCAACCACTTCGCCAATAAATGCAAGCCCGATAATCAAACCGGCAATGATCAGATAATCTGTTGTTTCAGCTAACCAGATAGAACTGGGTACATTTAATAAACTCCACATGGGAACCGTAAATAATATGGCCAGACCCGCTTGAAAGATAAAGAAAGCAAGAAAACCTAAGTGCTGGAATTTACCCATGGCCTCACGCATATTGGCATAACGGCGATCTTCTTCCTGCTCCACGGCATAGCGACGAAACAAGTGTAGACTCAAACGCAAAAACCAGACAGAGCTGAAAACACCAATAAACCATCTGACCTGCGTCGGCGCGACCTCGATATACCAAGCCGTGATCACGATGTTGATGAAAATACAGAAGCTCCAGGCCACATCAACGATGCCTGCCCGACGATTATAGCTTGCCCAAAACCAGCAAATGGTCATCACGACGGCATCAAGTAAAAACAATTGCAACAACATCACTGCCTCCCTGATCTATCCAAAAGACTCAATAAGGGCTTGCTTCAAATAACAGGTGAACATCACTAATCACTCCCTCTTTGAATCCTCCCTCGCAATAACACAAATAAAAGTCCCACATGCGAATAAACGTCTCATCAAAACCTAAAGCAAGAACCTCTGCTCTTGCATTTAAAAAACGTTCCCGCCATTGATGAATGGTTTCTGCATAGCTGGATCCGATATCTTCAAGATGCTTCAATCTTAATTTCTGTTCTGAGGCGGCTTGTGTCAGGACACTGATGCTGGGAATAAAACTTCCAGGGAAAATATAACGTTTTATATAATCCACAGTCTGAAGTGCTTTTTTATAACGGGCATCTTCAATCGTAATGGCCTGAATCAGGCCTAGACCATGGGGTTTTAATAGTGATCGGCATTGACTGAAATAGGTTGGAAGATATTGCTCACCCACCGCTTCAATCATTTCAATTGATACCAGTTTGTCGAATTTACCCTGTAGTAAACGATAGTCTTTAAGCTGTACATCTACGCGATGACTTAAACCGGCATCGGCAATCCGTTGTTTCGCCTCCTCATACTGAGCCTGAGAAATCGTAATTGTGGTCACCCGACAACCATAGTGCTGGGCAGCATAAATCGCAAACCCTCCCCAGCCACTTCCGATTTCCACCAAGTGATCCATGGATTTTAATTGCAATTTTTGACAGATCAATTCTTTTTTATAATCAGATGCTTGCTCTAATGTCATGTTTGCTTGTTTATAGACGGCACTAGAATACATCATGGACGAGTCTAGAAAGAGCTTGAAAAAATCATTGCTGAGATCATAGTGCTCTGCAATGTTTTTACGACTGCCTGATAATGAATTTTTACGTGTTTTGTACCACGCTTTTAAAATCAGTTGGCTTGCTTGAGAAAGCATATTTTGATTAATTTTATCGAGAACATGACGGTTTCTCGATAAAATTTGGATCAGTTCAACTAAGTTTTCACTGCTCCAATATCCCTGAATATAACCCTCTGCCGCCCCAAGTACACCATTTTTAAAAATTAGATCAATGAGGGCTTTATTATGCACATCCACCGTTGCTTCTAAATCAGAAATTTCTCCTACCGTGCCATTCCACGCACCACGGAAATGAATTTGACCATGACGAAGTTTAAGTAAGCTGCGTAAAACCAATGGCAGTGAATCGTTTTCACCGAAAATAAGCGTTTTGATCATCTTGTTTTAAATCCTTATCTTTTTTAGGGTGCCGATAAAATGGAACTTTCTTTCGCCATAAATAAAATGCTTGTAAATAAATCGAAGCGAGCATTTTGAAAGGTTCAAAAACATAATGAACAGCATAACGATTGAGCTGTGAAGGAACTGTGATATTTTCTAATTCGAACAGCATCGTTGCATCAAAAATTAATTTTTGTGTTTGATAAAGCTGCATATGAATGACGTTTTGAGCATCAGAAAAGTTAAAACGCCATTTGTACTGAATATCCATCGGCATAAATGGAGAAACATGAAAACTTTTTTGAAATTCGAATTCTGCACCATGATACTCAGAATGGTGTTCTAACTTATCACGACAATCATGCACATAAACTTTGCGTTCTTTCCACGGCGTATTGGTGATCTCAGTTAAGATAAAAATAAGCTGTTTTTGACTATTAAAAATAAAATAAAACACAACCGAATTAAAACTGAAACCAAGCATTCGTGGTAAAGCCAATACACGAATTTCTGCTTGCATCGGCAAGACCGCATCAACTTGCTGCAATAAGATTTTTTTTATTCTTTGCCTTAAATTCCCTGTATAACCCTGCAAAAAATCATTTTCATCTACCTTTAGAAGATTCCAGTGTGCTGTTGAACATAACCATGAATCACTGAGTTTCGTTGTTATCTGATCTGGATCAAAATACAAATAGCTTAATGTGGCTTCAAATTGATGAGCCTTAGGTGTAAATCGGCGATGTCTAATTTTAGCTTTCGCAATCGCAAGTGGAGTTTCTAACATACTCAGCCCCCTATTCATCAGCCATAGTCATTAAATGTTCTACAGCACGTTCAGCACTTCTTGCCCCATCTTCATGAAATCCCCACCCCCAATACGCACCACAAAATGAACTACGATTTTGGCCATTTAATTCATACCAACGGGATTGGGCCTCAAGTGCAGTTTTATTAAATACGGGATGCCGATAATGTCTTTCAATATAAATCTTATCTTTGGCGATCGGTGTATTGGGATTAAGTGTAGAAAAAACCTGTGTTTTACAGTTCAAATTTTGCAAACTGTTCATCCAGTAGGTAAAGCCAAAGTGAACATTGTCAGTCAATGTCGATTGTTCATTTTGAGCTTGGGGAGTCACATGAACATGCCAGCTTGCCCACTGTGATCTAGATTTCGGCATAATCGATGTATCATGGTGTACTACCATACGATTATCTTGGTAATCAAAACTGCCTAAGACTTCACGCTCTATGTTTGAAGGCTCATCTAATAGTTTTAAAGTGTCGTCGGCATGACTTGCAAAAATCACCCAATCAAATTGCTCTTGCCCATGTGCTGTCACAATGGAAATATGATCTTTGCTTCTGATCACTTGTTTTACTTGATTTTTTTTCCAGATAATCGTTGGGCAATGATGCTGAATTGCATAGATGTAGGATATTGAGCCACCTTTAACAGTTTGCCACTGTGGTCGATCTTTTAATTGCAGCATACGGTGATGCTGAAAAAAACTTACCACGAACTTGTAGGGAATATTGCCTACTTGATCGACAGGGCTTGACCAAAGCGCTCCACACATTGGATACAGATGTTCATCTCTAAACACCTGAGAATATCCATGATGATTTAAATACTCGTCAATGGTTAATTCAGGATGACTTTCTTCAACTGAAACATCTTTATTTTCTTTATAAAAGCGAAGTAAATCCGACAGCATCACCCGAAAGTTTTTATTTAAAAAGTTTTGTGGTCTAACCAATAATGACCATTTTTTTGAAGGATTATATTGCAGTCCTGTCACTTGGTTATTCACTGAAAAACTCATGTCACTGCTTTGCGCTTGCACACCTAATTCAGCAAGCATTGCGCTAAAGAGTGGATAGTTATACGTATTGAAGACAATAAATCCACTGTCTACACTTACATTTTTCTGATCAATACTAAGTTCATGGGTATCGGTATGCCCACCAAAATAGTCCTGCTTTTCAAAAATGGTCACATGATGCATTTTTGAAAGTTTCCAAGCAGCATACATTCCAGAGATACCAGAGCCAACAATTGCAATTTTCATGACGACTCCTTGGTTTGAGTTTTGGTTAGGTTCATTTTAAGATTTTGTTTTTGGCTGTTATAAGCAGCGTAAATACGTTGTGGCACAGGTTTTATTCCCCAGATTAAACCCAGCCAAGACATTGCTTTTAAAACATAATAGGTGATATCAATTTGCCACCAGAAAAAACCTTGACGCGTACTACCTGCATAATAATGATGATTGTTATGCCATCCCTCACCTAATGTTATAATTGAAAGAAGAAGATTGTTACGACTATTATCCGTAGTATCGAAATCTCTGCTTCCGTATAAATGGGCAAGTGAGTTAATACATAAAGTCGCATGAATCAATAGCACGGTTGAAACAACAAAACCCCAAACCAATAGTTGCAGCCCCGAAGTGCCTAAACTCGGGTAAGCAACAGCGAGCCATTCTCCAAATACGTATATAGAAAAGGCGGTCATTAGGACAATCGGTAAACTAAAGCGATCTAACCAGATGATTTCAGGAAATTTTAACCAGTCTTTGATGACATGTTTGCGCGTCGAAAAGTTCTGTTCATTCAAAAACCACCCAATATGGCTGTACCAGAAACCATGGGTAGATGAATGAGGGTCTTGTTCTGTATCGGTAAAATGATGGTGATACCTATGATGTGCAGCCCACCAGAGTGGACCACGTTGCGCACTCATTGTTCCTATAAGCAGAAAAACAAATTGTACTGGCCGTGAGGTTTGAAATGTTTTATGGGATAAATAACGATGGAAAAAGGCGGTAATTGCAAACATTCTGATCACATAAAATATGATCATAAAAATAATTGCAAACCATGAAACGCCTACCCAGAACACAGCAAAACATGCAATGTGCAGTAAAATAAATGGAACAATTCTCAACCATTGGACTTGAGTATCTTTAATGCTTTTAGGGTCATCAACTGGATTTGATCCAAGCGAATTTCTATTTGACCAACTATCTATCCATCCCAGAAAAAATTTAAACATTGATTCTTCCTGACTACCTCATTTTTATAATTATCATTTTAGAAAATTCGATATGAATTTTATGTGAAGCTTGGCCGACCACTCCCATTTTAATACAAAATCATTAAAAAACATAGATTTACATTTGATTAATGCGCACTATTCTTAAGATATTCAACTACGCTAAAGCTTTTACCTGAATAGTTTTTGGTAATCGCTCGAATGATTAATATTTGTGAGCTAGACATACAATCCTATAAAAGAATTATATGTCTCGATAGCAATTCAACTAAAACCTTAAATGAATTGTGATTGATAGGTTGTTAAACGCAAATTTATCAAAAGTGCATAACTCTCCTAAAAACTCTCAATTAATTCCAGAAAATCATTCCAAGCTTACGAAAGTCTTTACAACCTATGCAATCAATAGATTTCAAAAGTCTAATAAATAACATTGAAAATTAAGTTGAATAAAAAACTAGTCCAGTTCAACTATTTACCACTTATTGTTTCTGTGGAGTGCGAACCAGCTTAGAAACATCATATCCATAATCGCGGGCAGTTTGCACATACGATTGGTACGTTGCTGCATCCAGATTCGGATCTCTTGATAAGATCCATAGGTACTTATGAGATGGCCCCCCTACCAATGCAACACGGTAGTTAGAATCAACTCTTAGAATCCAATAATCTCCTTTGGTGAACGGAATCCATCGTAATCCAGAAGGCAAGAAGCTAACTTTTAGCATACTATTCCCTTCATTTTGGGGATAACCGACTCCTTCAGAACTAATAGTTTCTCCTGTTTTTGTACGACAACTATTAATTACAGCAATAGTTTCATCAGGGTTGATCGAATAATTGGCTGTAGTATCACTCACACATTTTCGCTGAAAATACATCGGAAAGTGTGCTATTTCATACCACTTGCCGACATACTTATCGACCTCAATCTTATCCACTGCTTTAGGAATTTGGATTTCTGCATGCGTTGCAAAAGAGCCTAAAAAACCTAAAGAAGTAATCAAACCTGAAAAAATCATTGTTCGTTTAATAAGCTGCATACATATCACCTTTAACTTTTATAATATTTTAAGTTAATAGATGCTGATGTGAATAAACTGTGAAATTAATATCTTCAATACAAAAAGAATAAAATATAGATACGTCCTACATATCTGAAT
>NZ_LRPD01000050.1:0-3249 GCF_001605865.1 Acinetobacter sp. NRRL B-65365
CCAAAAGCTCATTAACCAGAATCAGGCTGAATACCAGTTTGGCTATAACAAGTTTGGTCAGTTAGTTCGCGAACAAGCGTTTGACGGTGAAGAAAAGCATTATAGCTACAGTGAAAATGGTTTGTTATTCCAGATTCGCCAACCTAATATCTTGACTGAATTTAGCTATCATGATGATGGACAGATTGCTTCAAAAATTTATACCAACCTGCATACCCACCAAAGCCAGACAGAGTATTTTGAATATAACTTAAATCAACAATTAAGCTCGGCCAGTAATGCTGAGAGCCAAGTTCAAATGTATCGTAACCAGCTTGGGCAATTGGTGCGTGAACATCAGCATTATAAAATGTTAAATCTAACAGCTGTATTACGTTATGAATATGATGAATTAGGTAATCTGGTTAAAACTATTCGTCCGGATGGACAGGAACAGACGAATCTGAGCTATGGTTCAGGGCACATCTACGGAATTGCGTTTAACCAACAGGATATTGTTTCTTTTCAGCGAGATGATTTACATCGTGAAACGGTACGTTTTCTGGCAAATGGTTTGATGCAAACCAAGCATTATAATGATGTGGGGTTATTAATTTCTCAACAGATTGAGCCTGAGCAAGAAACCTCAGATCGACTCCGTTACCAAGCGCATAGACATTATCAATATGATAAAAACTATTTGCTCACCCAAGTTGAAGACAGTCGTTTAGGGCAACTCAATTATCAATATGATCCGATTGGACGTTTGATTTCCACGCAAAGTCAGCATAAAAACGAAAGTTTCAAGTTTGATCCAGCGGGGAATCTGGTTGATCCAATCAACCAGACAACACATGCCAAAAACAATTTAATCAAACAGTATCAAGGCAAGCATTATCAATATGATGTGCAAGGCAATGTGATTGAAACCACGCAAAATGGTAAAACTTTAAAGCTGACGTGGGACAATCATAACCGTTTGATCCAAAGTAACTTGAATGGGCAAGTGACTCAGTATGGTTATGATGTCTTTGGACGTCGTTTATATAAGAAATCATCAAACCAAGATCTCACCTTATTTGGCTGGGATGGTGATTTGATGATTTGGGAATCAAGCCAAAATTTGGACAAGCCTGAGAATAGCTATACCAAACATTATGTCTATGAGCCTGACAGCTTTGTACCCTTAATGCAGGCAGGGTATCAAGGTTTTATTCAACTAATTGAAACGCCTGATTATAGCGAATACCTCAACAAACCTTATTCAGTTTATAAAGATCCGATCTGGAGTACAGATACACGTAAAAACCGTGTGGCTTTAGAGCAAACCGCTTTTTATCATTGTGATCAGGTGGGAACACCGCAAACACTGAGTAATGCCGCAGGTGAATGTGTCTGGGAAATTACTCAGGATACGTGGGGCACTGCACTCGAGATTCAAATGCTTAATAAGGACAATCCATTTGAACAGAGTAATCTGAGATTCCAAGGTCAGTATTACGATAATGAAACAGGACTGCATTATAACCGTTATCGTTATTATGAGCCGTATAGTGCAAAGTATATAAGTAAAGATCCGATAGGTTTATTGGGTGGATATAACACTTCTGCTTATGTAAGTGATCCAACTCAATGGGTTGATCCAATGGGCTTGATGGCTGAAAAAAATAAGAATTCTAATCAGTCAAACTATGAGCGTTATTCTCAAGACTTTAACCGTAGGAATGCTCCGATTGTTGAGCGTCAGCGTAACGCGACTGAGCAGGCTAAACTTGCAAATGAGCAAGCAAAACAAAGAGCAGCGGAAAAAGAAAGACAGCAGAAGCTAGCTGATGAGACTAAGGCAAAAAGTGCAGAAGAATTCTATAGGAACACAGTCTGTGAAAGCACGCCTAGACCTAGACAACCAGGTGGATTACGTTCAAGAGCAGTATTGGGTAAAAATGCTTATAAACATTATTCTTGCTCGCCGAGTGCAGATTATGTAGCTTGTAGTGGTGGTCTATTAGGGCACAATGTTACGGTTGTAAAAAATTTATGGGCTAATGAAAAAGAGGGTTGGTATATCGCAGGCTCTAAAGGAGCATTAATAACCCAATCTGCTCCGAAAAGTTCTAAAGATCTAGTTGGTGCAAGTTGTGTAAGCGGCGTTATAAAAAATTTAGACAAAGCAACGGTTGATGAGTATGGTATGCGTAATTTAACAGATGAATTTGTTAATGGGGCATCTGCATCGGCAGGTATTGTTATTGGTCCTGGTATTGGCATAGGCGCAAATTATGTTGTACCAATGGTTTCAAAAAGTAGCCCTGTCTATAAAGCTAGAGCAGTTGAGTTTGTAGTGGGTAGAACTGGTGTTAGTTTCGATATTGGTGTTACAAAATTGTTGTCTGATAAATAGAGTGTAAGGACCATTTATGAAAAAAATTGTTTTAACCCTCTCGGTTCTATTAATCGGATGTGGTAAAGAAATAGTACAAAAGCCCTATATAGATAAAGTAAATCAGGATTTTGTAAATGAGGCCAGCATCCTTTTTGATAGTAAAACTCGAGATTTAAAAGGTTACTCATCTTATAGTGCTAATAGGGTTTCATATAAGATTAAAGCAGATGAATTTAATTTCAATAATTTCTTAAACAAGAAAGATAAAGAATTAAAAGAAATGGGATGGGAGTATTATAGAAAATATAATGAAAGTTATGTATTCTGTAGAGATAAAAGTCAACTTGAAATTATTGCACCGCGAGTTATTGTGGGTAATAAAGAATTGACCGAAGGTTCTGTTGCAATGCAATTAAATGATGATTGGCATGTAATATTTTATAAAGCTAATAATACAACCTCATATATATGTCATGATTATAAATAGAGATAGGTGTGTCAATCTTTTTGATTTTACGTTCTTTTATAAATAAAGAAATATTAAAGAAAACTAGTTTTTTAGTTTTTATAGTATATGTTTGTTCTTGCGCTAGTGTTGAAGAAACACAACAAGGTAAGTATTTTACACATGTCATTAATCAATACTTTGGGGAATATCAACCAAATGAAAAAATCTGGGTTGATAAGCCAGAAAGTAAATATTCAATTACTAAAATAAAAAAATCAAATCTTTCTTTAAATGATTTTTCTAATATTCGTAAGAGGTTGGAAGTTGATGGTTGGAAACTTATTTCTGATCAAGATAGCTACTATGAGTATTGTTTGGGTAAGAAAATACATATAGGTATACTTTATCCAATACGATCACATCATTACAACCCTGAAGG